>JAYRNS010000708.1:0-7168 GCA_041912075.1 Anaerolineae bacterium | reverse complement strand
TCTGCATAGGCAAAAACACCCGTCCAAAAATCAGGGTCTGCCGTGATGAAGTAAGTGTAAACCAGACCCGGTGTCGTGAGATAATGGCGTACGGCCTGGACGAACACCAGGCTCTGCACGGGCGAAACCGCCTGATACTCGTCACGCGCCATCCAGAAGCGGAAGTAGGTCGCCGTTTCACCTGGCCGTAGGGGAGCATGCTGCTGCAGGTGAGCCAGGGCCGGACCCATGGCGGGATCGATCGTCACATCTTCGGGCGTGACCTGGTTGAGAGCCACCATGAGCATGACACCCGCCAGCCCCGGCGAGCCGGCTGTGCTCGTGTCACGGAACATCACCGCCCCCTGCGGTTGGCGGGCCAGCCAGTGATCTGCCAGGCGCGCGGCGGTCTCCCCCTCGTGGCTGGCCACCAGGGCGTGTAACTGTGCAGCGTCACCCGGCTGCCGGCCCTCGACGATGATGCCACCGCCACCCCCCTGCCATTCAAAAAACGGGCGCACAATCGCATTGTCACGGTGCAGGAAGATGTAATCCCAGACCATCCGCTGCTGCTCGACGCCCTGCACCTGGTTCAGATGGCCCATATAATACAAACGCGCCCGGTGGTGCAGTTCGTTGTACCAGTCGGGGTTGCGCCAGCGCAAATCGGTCACGAGGGCCTCACGCGCCAGGTCGTGCGGGAAGAGACCCTCCGGACCAGCCTCGATGAGCGATAGCTCACGAAGCCACTCGAACAGATCGTGAGCATCGGGTAGTGCCAGCATGGTTGCCAGCAGCGGCTCGGTCATCACCCGCACCAGGGCACACGCCTCGAGCGCGGCGCGGAACGCCGGCCCCGGCACCTGGCGCACCAGCTGCTGCAGCAGGGCATGGATGATGTCGGGTGCCGCTTCGGGGTCGAAGTAGACACCCTGTTTCTGCGCAAACACGTCTGCCACCAGGGACAACGCCAGGGGATGGCCGTGGGTGAAATCGAGCACTCGTCCGACCTGGTCGCCGGGTATGCCGCGCTTTTCGAGAAACGTCGAACTTTCGTCTGGACTCAAATTGCGCAGCGGTACTACCCGGATCAGGCTGCGCCAACCCGGATCGGCATACCAGGCGGGTGACGGCTGACGGCGCCCGGCCAGCACAATCATGGTGTTATCGGTGAGCTGTGGAAGAAAAACATTGCTTAACCAATAGTCGATCGGCAGCAGGACTTCGGACGTGTCGATGAGGATGACCTGGCGGCCGTCGCGATCCGCCAGGAATTGAATCGGTGACATGGCGGGGTCCGTGCCAAGAGCGAGACGCAAGGCCCCCAGGAAGGCTTCGGGCGCCGGTTCGACATCGCGCGCATCGATGTAGATGGGCATCACACCCAACTCCTCACACAGCGCAACGAATCTACGTACCAGGGTGGTTTTGCCCACACCACCGGGGCCGTACAGGTACAGCACATAGAATGGGGGGTCTGGCGCGGTCAGGGCGGAACGAAACAAGGCCAGCTCGGCCATGCGTCCCACGAACTGACTCTCCCGGGCCCGACTCAGCCGATCTGCCAGACGCTGGGCCATGTCAATACCTCCAATCTGCATTCACCCTTTTGAACTGAGCATTGGAATTATACCAACATTTCACAGACAGGCAACTGCGGAGAGTCAACCAGCCACCGGGTTGCATTGTAGTCTGCCCAGCAGAAACTGGTTTGGCCATCGACTACACTGGGGGCCGAGGAATCATGAACGATACACCTTTCACGCGCCCACCATCGACCGTTCGCGGGGCAGCCGCCGTGGCAGTCCTGGCACTCGGCTGGCTGCTGAGTGCATGTGCCTCCACGGCAACGCCACCGCCCACGGTGGCATCACCGGTCGCTGCCATCACTCGCGTCCTGACGACACCCGACCCTACCGCCAATCCAACGGTCGTTCTGGCCTCATCGACGCCAACGAGGGCGCCGACCCATACGCCGACGGTGGTACCCACCCAAACGCCCACTGCAACCACGCCGCCTACCGTGACACCCCAGCCAACGCTGACGCCTGTACCGACAGCGACGCCCTTGCCCACCGTCACCCAGGCACCCGACGCCTACACGGGTCTGGGGATCGACGATCTGGCGTCCCGATCCTATGGCGACGGGTGCGCACCGGGTGATCCACAGAACGCATCGTGTCTGCGTATCCAGCAGGTCCTCAACGTCACCGATGCCTTCACGCGCACGCTGATCGCCTACCCCAGCGATGGTCTCAACATCGTTGGGTTTATGAATACCCCCAAAGGGCCGGGCCCGTTTCCGGTGATCGTTCTGCTGCACGGTTACGTCGAGCCGGCGCGCTACCGGACCCTGACCTACACGACACGCTATGCGGATCAGCTGGCACGCGCCGGCTACGTAGTGATCCACCCCAACCTGCGCAATTTTCCGCCATCGGATAACGGACCCGATCCCTTCCGTACCGGGCTGGCAATCGACGTGCTCAATCTGCTGGCGCTGGTGCGGCTGCAGGGTGGGCAGCCTGGCCCGCTGCAGTTGGCCGATTCAACCCGCATCGGGATGTGGGGTCACAGTATGGGGGGCGGCGTGACCCAGCGGGTGATCACTGTGGACCCGGACGCGGTCCAGGCAGCCGTCTTGTACGGCGCGATGAGCGGTGACGAGGTCAAGAATTATCAGGCCATCCAGCGCTGGTCAGGTGGGCAGCGTGGCATCGCCGAGCTGGATGCGCCGGCTGAGGCGCTGCAGCGCATCGCGCCCATGTATTTTCGCGACCGTATCCAGACCCCGGTCAGCATTCACCATGGCGAGCGGGATCGCACCGTGCCCCTCGCCTGGTCGAACGAGCTGTGTGACGACCTGACGGCGAAGGGCAAAACGGTAGAGTGTTTCACCTATCCCGGTCTGGACCACACCTTTGCCGGCGATGGCGACCGTTTGTTTATGCAGCGGGTCAGGGAATTCTTCGATCGTTATTTGCGGGCTGCTGCCACCCCAGGAACTGCTCGAATGGCTGACCTACCTCGATTACGAATGTGCGGAATGAGACCACGGTGTGACCTGGTCCGTGTGACCAGATGAAGCGAACAAGCAGGAACCGGTACGGCGTTGGCCGCGCCGGCGATCGGTGGTGGTGGCTTGCGGTCGGGCTGACGGTCAGCCTGGTGCTCAGCAGCTGTGCGGTGCCGCCAGGTTCTACACTGGCTACAAACACGCCAGCGGTGAGTTTGGCCACGCCCCAGCCCAGCGCGACAGCCATGTTGCCCAAACCGACGAGCCGTCCCAGCCCGAACCCGACAATCAGACCCACCCCAGAGCCGCCCACACCGACTGCGGCACCCACGCTGACACCCACGCCGACCGTAACCCCTACGGCGACGCTTAACCCGCTTTCGATTGCCGGGCTGGCCGCACGCGCATACGGCGAAGGTGTCCTGCAGGTTGACAAGGTTCTCCAGGTGTCGCCGGCTTTCACCCGCACGCTCATCAGTTATCCGAGCGATGGGTTGCACATTGCCGGTTTTATGGACACCCCGGTGGGGCCGGGACCGTTCCCCGTGGTGATCGTACTGCACGGGTTCATCGAGCCGGAGAACTACGTGCTGACACCGTATACCACGTCGTACGCTGACGCGCTGGCGCGGGCCGGTTATCTGGTCATCCACCCTAACTTGCGCAACTTTCCACCGTCTGACGAGGGTCCTGACGTTTTTCGCACCGGTCTGGCGATCGATGTCATGAACCTGATCGCTTTGGTCAAGCAGCAGGCTGGCCAGCCGGGACCGCTGGCGCTCGCCCAGCCCGCTGCCATTGGCCTGTGGGGGCACAGTATGGGGGGTGGTGTGGCGCTGCGTGTCCTGACGATCAGCCCTGATGTGCGGGCGGCCGTGCTGGCGAGCGCGGTCAGCGGGGACGACAAAGCCAACTTCGACTACCTCTACCGGGCCACCCATGGGGCAAAAGGTGGGGAGGAACGCTTCACACCGGACGAAGTGGTGGCGCAGGTTGCCCCGATCAACCACCTCGACCGGGTGCAGGCGCCGGTCAGCATCCACCACGGCCGGCAGGACCCCGGGATCCCCGTGGTCACCTCCGAGGATCTGTGCCAGCGCCTGCGTGTGTTGGAAAAGCCGGTTGAGTGTTTCTTCTATCCCAACGAGGCCCACATCTTCGGCCCTACAGGGACCGAGCTGCTGATGAAGCGCTCCATCGAGTTCTTCGAGCGCAACCTGCGGCCCTGAGCCCATTCGTTTTATTCCCGCGGCATTTCCTACAGTCCGCTTGCGCGGCCTTTAGCTGTCAGCCATGAGCCAACTCGCTTCATTCCCGCGGCATTTCGTACAGTCCGCTTCAGCGGCCTTTAGCTGTTAGCCTTGAGCTTGAGCTCAAGGCCCATCCGCCCAGCGCCAGCTGCTGCCGTTGCGGCCATCCTCTACCACGATGCCCTCTGCGGCCAACAAGTCACGCAGCTGGTCGGTCATCGCCCACTGTTTGGCGGCGCGCATCGCCTGGCGCAGATCGACCATGCGGTCGATGAGGCTGGCGGTCGCGCTGCGGGTACCCACATCTTCCAGCCAGACGCCGAGCAGGGCCAGCATCTCGCGCACCATTAGCTCTACTTCCATACAAACGTCACTGCTCAAACCGGCTGTTTTGCCCTGCTGCAGAGCCTCCAGCAGACCCTGCAGATAGCCCACGGCATGCGCCGGGTCGCGTTTGTCGTGCAGGGCGATCTGAAAGGCGTGCGATACCTCTACGGCTTGGCTGTACAGTGCCACTGCGGCATCGTGCGCGGGTAACGCATGCGCGGCTGGCGCACGACCGTGGTCGCCATAACGTAAGGCGGTGAACTCGAAACTCTCGCCGCTGGCGAAAAAACGGTCCGCTTCGCCATCGAGGGTACGGATCGTGACGCCGCCCTGGCCCAGGACATGGCAGCGCTGGGCGGTCAAGTCGATGATACACGCCGTAAACTCATCGATTCCCAGGATCACGACATCGGGCGGCAGCATCTGTTCCAGCCGGCGCAGTCGATCCTCGCCCATGAAGCAGCGGCTGGTGTCGTGGGTCTCACCGCTGGCGTTGTTCCAGTGCGGGACACAGGCCAGATTGAGGCCGTAACGTCCCAGAAGATCGAGCCCGTCGATCCAGTGCAAATCAAGGCCTACTTTGTAGATTTCGTACACCGGCAGCGTATAGCGGCCCATCGACGTCACCGCGGCGCTGGCCAGGACCAGGTGGCTGCCCGAGGCCAGCTTGCCCGCCATCGTCTCGAAAACGGCCGTGTTGCGCCAGGCACGCACCGCATACGTCGGGCTGCCGGGGCCGGAAAAGAGGTAGTTGGCCCGCCGCAGTTGGCGCAGCACCTCTTCCAGTTCCACCGGGGTGGGATACTGCGCGGTGGGAAAGGAGATCGTGTCGAGCGCCAGGCTGAAATGGGTCTGGAAATACTCGACGGCACGTCGCGCAATGCTGTCAACGTTAGGTTCGAAGTTGGCCGGCGTGTCGATAAACACGGGACGCACGCTGCCCTTGATCCGGTTCATGATCTCGCGGTGCGCCTGAACCATCGTGGTCGTCATTTCACCCGAACCCATCAAGGTCAAGGTGCCAGCGGTCTCGTGCAGATGATGCATGGTGACTCCTGATTCGATATGAGTGTGCTTTTGGACGTCTCGCCGGCGTGTCGGTCACCACCCAGCCCGCTTGAGCAGACTTGAGTTCTGAGCCGGGCGTTCAGACGCCCGGCAGGCGTGCTGCAGGTGACGTACGAACCCATCGCATCGTCTGAAATGCACAAATCTACCCACTGCGGAGCCCACTCCTTGACCACAACCATCTGGTGGATCCGCCGCGATCTGCGGCTGGCCGACAATCCCGCTCTGCACGCGGCGCTGGCATACGGTGACGGGGTCATCCCCGCGTTCATCCTCGATCCCTTCTTCGACCGCATGGCCGCCAGCACCAAACGACTGGCTTTCCTCTACGGTGGATTACGCAGTCTGGACGCCGATCTGACGGCGCGCGGCAGCCGGTTGATTGTGCGCCGCGGCGAACCGTTGCCTGCCCTCGTCCAGCTGGTCGAGGAAACCGGCGCCTCCCACATCTTCGCTGAAGCCGACGTATCGCCCTATGCACGGCGCCGTGATGCCGGTGTGGGGCAGAATCTGCCCTTGACCCTGCTGGATGGCCTGACCGCCCAACCGACCCGTGCGATCGTCAAGGCCGACCGCACACCGTACACGGTGTTCACGCCGTTCAGCAGAGCCTGGAAGGCCCTCCCACCGCGCGGCGAGTTAGCAGCGGCTCCCGAACACATATCAACTCCGATCACAGTTGCCAGTGCGGGCATACCCGACACGCCGCTGCTGCCCTTGGGCGTGCCGTTTCCGCCTGGTGAGACCGAGGCCTGGCGCCGGTTGGAGACCTTCGCCCAGACGAGGCAGGCAGCGATCGGGCAGTATGCGGTCGACCGTAACCGCATGGACCTGGCCGGTACGTCACAGCTGTCGCCCTATCTACGTTTTGGCATGCTGGCGGCGGCACGTGCGGTGGAGACCGCTCAGCAGGCGGAGCGTGTGGCTGTGACCGAAGCCGCGCGCCGCGGCGCCGAGACCTGGCTCAACGAGCTGATCTGGCGCGAGTTCTACCTGGCGATTTTGTATCACTTCCCCAATGTGCTGCACGAGGCCTTTCAACCCAAACTGCGACACATCACCTGGGACAACGACACCGATGCATTTGCCGCCTGGTGTGCCGGCCGCACCGGTTACCCGGTGGTCGATGCCGCGGTGCGCCAGCTGGCGCAGACCGGCTGGATGCACAACCGCGCGCGCATGATCGCGGCTTCGTTCCTGGTCAAGGATTTGTTGATCGACTGGCGCTGGGGCGAGCGCTGGTTCATGCAGCACCTGGTGGACGGCGATCCCGCGGCCAACAACGGCGGCTGGCAGTGGACCGCTGGTGTGGGAACCGACGCCGCGCCCTACTTTCGTATCTTCAACCCCGTCATGCAGGGGCAGAAGTTCGATCCGAATGGGGATTTCGTGCGGCAGTGGGTGCCAGAGCTGACAGGCGTCGCGGGGCGTTTCATCCACGAACCCTGGCAAATGTCAGCCGCCGAACAGCGGACCGCCGGCTGCATCATTGGCAAGGACTATCCGATGCCTATCGTCGATCATCGCG
>JAYRNS010000707.1:0-12284 GCA_041912075.1 Anaerolineae bacterium | reverse complement strand
CCAGGCGCGGTTTGCCAATGACGATCCAGTAACCGTGCGGGTGGTTTTCAACCAGGACCACCTGATCAGTGGTCTGTGGTTCGATTCGGCCAAGATGCGTGGCCAGTGAAAGAACCAGCTGCGGGACGCGCCCGGTATAGACCACGGGTATCCAGCCCGCCGGTGACGTCACGCTCGCCGCGTTACCTACTCTTTAACAAACCGTACGGGGTTTTGTGCCAGTTTACTGATGTGGGTGGTCGCCCTACGCTGGCGGACTACGTGACCATACCAGGGGTCTACGCTGCGGGACGCCTGGACATGGACAGTGAGGGTCTGCTGCTCTTGACGAATGATGGTGAACTGATTCATCGACTGTCCGATCCGCAGCACAAGATACCCAAAACCTATCTCGTACAGGTCGAACGTGTGCCCGATGCCGCGGCCCTGGCGCAGCTCCGGCAGGGCGTGGAAATCGAGGGGCAGCGGACACTACCTGCACACGTCGAACTGTTGTCAACCTCGCCGGATCTCTGGGCACGCTCGACACCGATTCGTTTTCGTAAATCGGTGCCCACGGCCTGGTTACGTATCACACTGGTCGAAGGCCGTAATCGCCAGGTGCGCCGCATGACGGCTGCGGTGGGTCATCCGACGCTGCGTCTGGTGCGGGTGGCGATTGGCCCGTTTGTGCTCGGTGACTTGCGCCCTGGCACCTGGCGCGAGCTGCCTGACCATCTTATTCGGATTGGTTCTATGTGAGATGAGTTCATCAGACAAGGAGAAGACATGAGCGACACACCATGGTTCCCGAATTACGATACCGGGATAAAAACCACGCTGGTGCCCTATCGAGGCACCCTCTTGGACTGCCTTGCCGAGGCTGTACAGAAGAAACCGGATGGCATGGCGGTCTGGTTCAAGGGGAGCAAGATGACCTGGCGCGAGTTGGACCAGTACAGCGACCAATTTGCCAACGCCCTGGTCGATTTGGGTGTCAAAAAAGGTGAGCCAGTGGCATCGGTGATGGTCAACTCACCCCAGGCGCTGGTCGCCCAGCTGGGCACCTGGAAGATGGGTGGTGTCTTTTCACCGCTGAATCCCATCTACACCGAGCGCGAGCTGGAAGAGCTGCTGAGCAGCACGGGCGCCCGCGTGATCGTGGTACTCAATCCTTTTTACGCGCGCGTCAAGGCCCTGCAGTCCAAGACCAGCTTGCAGCACGTCATTGCTTCGAACATCAGTGATTTCTTCCCGCGGATCAAACGCACCCTGTTCAAACTGCTCATGGAGAAGAAGATGGAGCAGGGTGTCACGTTGCAGGGCAATGACCGCATGTTCCGGGACGTGATCAAACCGTACGCGGGCAAACCGCGGCCCAACGTCGTGGTGAGTGAGAACGACCCGGCGCTGCTGCTTGGCACGGGTGGCACGACCGGCATCCCGAAGGTCGCGATTGGCACGCACCTGGGGCTGCGCGCCGCCGGCGCGCAGGTGCGTGAATGGTTCCAGAACGCGCTCACCGACTGGGAATCGGTGTTCTGCGTGCCGCTGCCTTTGTTCCACGTGTTTGGCAACGTCGGTGCGGTCAGTACAGCCATGGTCGGGCACTACCCGCTGGCCCTCGTACCCAACCCGCGTGACATCGAAGACCTGGCCAAGACGATCGACGAGACCAAACCGGCCTTCTTCCTGGGCGTGCCCACGATGTACATCGCCCTGCTCAACCATCCGCTGGTCAAAGAGGGCAAGGTCAATTTCCACTCGATGAAGGCCTGTATCTCCGGTGCGGCGCCGATGCTGGCCGAGACGCAGACAGCGTTCGAGAAACTGACCGGGGGACGTATCGTCGAAGGTTATTCGCTGACTGAAGCGATGATGGCGTGCTGTGTCAACCCGTACGGTGGCAAATCCAAGCTGGGTTCAGTCGGCATGCCGCTGCCCGACGTGATCGTGCGTATCGCCGACGCCACTACTGGAGAGGGCAGCCTACCGGTCAACGAGGTGGGCGAAATTCTGATGAGTGCGCCACAGGTCATGACCGGCTACTGGAACAAACCCGAGGCGACGAGTGAAATGGTGCAGGAGCACGATGGTGCGCGCTGGCTGCATACCGGTGACATCGGCTACCTGGACGACCAGGGCTACCTGTTCATCGTCGACCGCAAGAAGGAGTTGATCAAAGCCAGCGGCTTCCAGGTGTGGCCACGTGAAGTCGAAGAAGTACTGGCCACGCACCCCAAGGTGCTGGAGGTAGCTGTGGCCGGCGTGCCCGACGGCTATAAGGGCGAAGCGGTGGCGGCCTGGGTCGTGCTCAAACCAGGCGAACAAGCAACGGTCGAAGAGCTGCGGGCATTTGCCAAAGAGAACATGGCACCGTACAAGGTGCCCAAATACGTCCAGTTCCGCGATACACTGCCCAAGACCATGGTGGGCAAGGTGCTGCGCCGGGCCCTGGTCGACGAGTACAAACAGCAGAACCCCACCCCGTGACCGACTCGTTCGTCATTCGGGCTGCGCGTGCCGGAGATCAGACCACGATCGTGGACCTGGTGCGCGCAGCCCGGCTCGATCCCAGCAACCTGCACTGGCCAAACTTTGTCGTGGCCGAAGCGGATGGACAGATTGTGGGCTGCGGACAAATCCGCCCGGACCCGGGGTTACGTGAGCTCGGGAGTATGGTGGTGGTGAAAGACTACCGCCACCGCGGTGTAGGTGCCGCGATTGTGCAAACACTGCAAGCCAGCACCCAGCCGCCCTTATTTCTGGAATGTCCCGACTACCGGGTGAGTTTCTATACGCAGTTTGGCTTCCAGGTCGTGCCGCACCGGGTGGTGCCCTGGAAGCTGCGGCTAAAGGCGACGGTGGGCAATCTTCTGCTGCCGCTCGTGCGCGGACCCCACATCGTCACCATGCGCTGGAACGGAGAGCAATAATCTACAGATCCAACACCATCAACCACTGGCGCTGCGCATCGTCCAGGTCCATCCGCCGGCGGCTGGCCTGGTAGGACAGCACCGGCAGATCGCCCGTGTTCCAGGGGAGCGGCGGCAGTTCGCGTGACGCCTGGAAACCGAGCTTCTCCCAAAAAGTGCGTCCCCCCGTACCGACCAGACCATAGACGATTTCCAGGTCCTGTCCGGCACCGACCTGCAGCCGGGCCCAGCCGTGGGCACGTGCCCACTCGATCAAGGCGGTCACCAGCTGGCTGCCGATGCCGCGCCGCTGGTAGGCCACGGGATCGACGGTCGTCGATTCGGCCGGTGGGGCGACCAGCAGGCCAGGTTGAAATGTGGCGGCGCCGGTCTCGACACACAATACGAACAGGGTGTTGGCGGGGTCGTCTGCCTCCACGGCTGGCCAGAACCAGCTTGTCTGCAGATCGGCCGAGCGCTGGCCCAACCGTAACAGCAGACTGCTGGGGAAGAAGCGTACCACGCCCACGATCAGGTCACCATCCCACGCCTGAATGGCGCACGCCCCGTAACGCAGCGTGACTTCACGCAAAAACTCACGCCGTTCCGCCGATCGTCCCGGTGGGCAGAACAGGTTCTGTCCCAGCTGCGGTGCCAGCTCGTCGATCAGACTGTCTGGCCAGGGATGCGCTAACAGGCGCGCATCAACCGCCTCATCCTCCGCTGGCGTCAGAACGCAGGCGGCCAGGGGGCCGTGGTGCAGACAGACATTCGTAACCAGGTCAACACCCATGGGACGAATCTCGACCGTGGAACCATCAGGTGACGGCATCAACTACACCTCTTTGCATCGATTCTTTACTGCCTACAGGCTGGGTCTCACGTGTTGGCATACATACCACGTGTTGGTGCGTCTTAGAGCCTATCCAAATAACCGCCCTCAGGCGCCTATGGAGACGAATACCAGGTTACTCGGATAGGCTCTTATTGTGTGACAATCGGGCCTGCCCTGCCTATGACGCATGTCAGGTTGTGGCCGATTGTGGGTGGACGATGGTGTCGATACGCTGGATGCGCTGCTGTTCGGCCGCCAGCAGGCTGGTCCACAAGGCCGTAACGTCGGGGGGTGGCTGGCGGTTTAGTTCCCGCTGGTACCAGTGGGCGTTGGCCTGCGCCACACCCAACAGCATCTCCAACCGGGCCTGGGTCGTGCGCCGGCCACGGCCATCACGCACGAGATGGCGCTGCATTTCGGCTTCGGACGGCGGCACGTCGTATAGGCGCAGGAGACGCGAGAGATCGGCCACTTCCTCCGGATATTGCGCAACGAACTCGTCCATCAACGCCAGGAAATCCACCTCGTCGGTCGGCGTATTACGTTGGTAAAACTGACACAGGGCCAGGACGGACCGTTTGTGACTGAGATTATTCAGAAGACTCCGCTGCCAGACCGCCGGCTGTGAGGCAGCTGGCGGTGACAGCTCTGTGGGTGATGGTTCCATCCGCTCTTCTTTTCCAGTTGAAAACATTAGGGTGCCACCTGGACGAACTCATTGTTCTTCACCTGAAAGATGTACACCTGTGGGTTCTGCAAGTCACCATTGGGTTGGAACTGCAGCTCGCCGATGATGCCCTTATAATCCAGGGTGCGAATCGCGTCGGCCACCTTCGCCGCATCCAACGAGTTCGCCTTTTTGATGCCTTCAGCCAGGATCGCCATCGCGCTGTAACCGTTTACCGAGTAGGTGTCTGGGTTGCGGTATTCGACGGCCTGATAGGCTTCGATCCAATTCTGCCCGGCCACGCTGGGGCTCGGTGCAAAGGCGCTGACATACATCCCTTCAGCGGTGCCGTTTGATTCGTCGATCGTGGCAGCCAGAAATGCCCCATCGCTGGCCAACATCGGCATGTCAAGCCCATTTTCGACCAAATCGGCGCGCAGGTAGGGTGCTTCGATTTCGTAACCAGCATAGAAGATCGCATCCGGTTGTATCGCGTTGATCTTGGCGGCTTCTTCCAGGAAGCGGCTCTGCCCTTCCTTCACCTGCAAACTGAGCACCACCTCAGCGCCCAGACCGCGCAGCGCACGCGTCATCTCATTGCCCAGCCCGATGCCATAGGGTGTATCGTTGTGCAGTACCGCCACGCGTCTGGCCTTCAGCTGGTTGACCAGATAGGCCGCGTCCACGTCGGCCTGGACGGTATCGTTGGCATTGACGCGGAAGAAATTACGATATCCCTGTTGGGTGATCGACGTCTCGGACGAGGTTGGCGTGATCACGACGATCGGCAGGTTCTTGTAGATATCCATGGCGGCCAGGGTTTGTCCGCTGTTGAGATGACCCACCAGACCGACCACGTTCTGGCCGGCATCGATGGCTGCCTGCACCTGCTCGGCGGCACTGACCGCCACGTCGGAATCGGATTCATCGTCCACGCCCACGACGCGCACGTGGTAACCGAGCAGGCCCCCCTGCCGGTTGAGTTCTTCAGCCATCAGCCGCACACCGCCCAACACCGTCTGGCCGCCGTTGGCCTGGAAACCGGACAGCGGCACGGCGACGAACACGGTGACGTCACCTTTGGTGGGGGCGTTGCTGCCGCTGCATCCGCTGAGCGTTAGAATCGTAACGAGTCCCAAAAACAGGATGATCTTGCGCATGACGAGCTCCTGACCGCGCTACTGGCTGGCCTGCCGCGACTTGGGGGCGTTTGCCACCGCCGCGGCGGCTGGTTCCACACTGGCAAGGTCCACGTTGTACACTTCGTTGATCGAGCTGATCAGATCGTCCAGGGTCTGCACCTGGTCAGCGATGTCGGCCTGCAGGCGTTGGGTGCGGCTGCTGTCCACATCGCGTGCCCCGATGAGCTGGATCTGTGGATAGATCGTGCCCAAGGCGGCCAGCGACTGGTCGAGCTGCAGCTCGGCTTTTTCCATGACGTTGTCCAGCCGTTCGAGTGTGCCTCGCTGGGTTTCGCGAGCGGCGAGTGCAGCACGCAGCTGCTCCGCCACCGACGGGTCGTCTTCGCGGCGCAGCCGTTCCTGGTAGTTGGCGACGTCGCGCGGCACTGCCTGGCGGTCGCGCTGAATCACTTTGTCCTGGCGGTAGATATCCAGGCGACGTGCGATGCGAAACATGTTGGCCAGCCAGTCGTTGATCTGCGACACGGTGCTGCCCAGCCGGTCACGCACGATACCGGCGTCCTGGCTGTCGATCGCCTGCTGGATGCGGCTGTAATAATCGACGGCCTGGTCAAGTTTCTGACGCAGGTTGCGGTCGTTGATCGCGCGCGTGTCGAATTTCTGCAGGAACAGATCGGCCACAACCTTGCGGTTACCCGCCTTGTCATTCAGACTGCTGTAGACCATACCACCGACGCCCAAGCCACCCAGTGCCAGCCAGCCCCAAACGGGCCAACCCGGGAATGGCAGCGGCACAAAAAAGGTCAAGAGCAGGGTGCCGGCGATGATCAGCGCGTTTTCCCAGCGCACCACCGCATGTTCGATGATGGCCCGCCGTGCCTGTTGTTCGACTTGGGTGCTAATCGATTCTTCGGACATGGCCTTACTGCAAATCCTGAAACCAATACAGATACGTCGGAGCATCACCCGAGGGTGACGCGGCCGGCAAAAAACTCAGGGTGACAACACGACCGCTGGCCTGCACTGTCTCACCCTGCGCGACAGGGGTAATCGTCCCGTCGTGGATGGTGAACACCTTGAGGTGCGACGTCGTGCGAAAACTGACGTCACCTGGCACGACACCGGTGCGCGCCACACGAAAACCCGGACCCGGTGGTGCCAGGGCCAGCACCCCACCGGCCTCATCGATGGCGGCCATCAGATCGGCCACCGGCACGGTGGCGGCGGGGTCCGGCGCCTGCTGCAGCGCATAACCGCTGACGTTGCCCACCGCCTGCGGTTCATTGACGTAAAACACGTTGACGTGGGCCCATTTGTCTTGCGCCGTCGCGGCGGCAAATGGCAGATACAGGTGGCGGAATTCACCCTCGTCGATTAGCATTTCCCAGCCAGTCGTCAGCGGTTGGGCCGGATCGACCTCGACGAATTCGGCCAGTTTGGCCCACGCATCACTCAGTGTCTGCTCGCGCAGATCCGCTTCGATCTGCGGCGTGGGTCGCGGCGTGCAGGCTGCCAACAGCACCAACAACCCGACCAGCACCCAACCCGCACGTCTTCGCGTCTTCGCCACCTTCGCGCCTTCGTGATTAGAAGTAACTGGACAGAATCTTGTACAGCTGCTGGATCGTCTCTGTGTTGCCCTCGCGCACTTGGCCACCCGATGCTTCGGCCAGAGCGGAGAGCACCTCGTAGTCGGCGTCGTCACCGTAGGCAATCGAAAAGACGATCACGGGCACACCACTGGCATTGCCCTGGGCGATTTCATCCACAAGCTGGTTCAGGCTGACGCTCGATTGGTTTTCACGGCCATCCGTCATCGCCACGATCGCATTGATGCGTTCCGGGTCGCCTTCGCGCTGCATGCGCCGGTAGGCGGTGCGTACCGCATCCAGCAGCGCAGTGTTGCCACCCGCCTGCAGGTTGTCGATGTCGAACTGCAGATCGTCGCGATTGTTGGCCAGCTCGTCCAGATCGACCACGTGATTGACCTGGTCGCTGAATTCGAGCATGCCGACCCGTTCGCGATCGTTGACGATCTGGCCGAGGAACGTCTGCAAGGCTTGCTGGGCTGCGGCCAGTTTTTCACCGCGCATGGAGCCGGAGGTATCGACCACCAGGAACACGTTGGCCAGCCGTTTGGTGTAGTACCAGGCGTTTTGCACGACCTCGACGACCGCCGGCGATGGGATTTGCAGGGTGGTTTGTGGCTCCTGCGGGTTGACGCCGTTGTCGGCGGTGAGTGGTGAGCCGGCGCTGTCCAGGGCGATGCTCAAATCGGCCGGGCGATAGCCATTGGCCAGCACGGTTTTCTGCGCCTCAGGGCTGAGCAAGAACTCGCGCAGGGCCTGGTAGGTACGCCGCTGGTTGGCCGTGACGTCGGGCAGCTCGAGCAGAGCCAGCGGATGATCGGCCCACAGCGTGCCTTCGGCCGGGTACATGGCGACCAGACGGTTCTGGTTGCCCTCCTCGTTGAAGCGCACCACCAGTTGTTCCTGTGTCACGAAAGCATCCAGGAAACTGGGGCCTTCCTTCTGGGCCCGCTCCATCACGGCGAGTTCACCCTCACCATAATACTTGACCGTGCGCTCGATGTCACGCACGTAATCCAGGGTCGATTGGGCAGTGGCGTCGTCTTCGGTCAGCCCCCGGGTCTTGCCGGCACCTGCATAGAATTCGGCCAGCGTCGCCAGCAACCCACTGGCGTGGCTGGTGGCCGGATGGTTCCACTTGAAATTCGGATCACTGGTGGCGCGCTGCTGGATGTCCTTCCAGCTGACCGATGCTGGCCAGCCGAGCTCGCGGGCCACGTTCTCCCAGGCCGCGATGACGATCGGGCTGATGGCATAGCGGGTTGGTTCACCCACCAGACGTGGCGCGATCTGACCTTCTTCGACAGTCTGCCTGGCCAGCCACTGGTGGTCGATCTGGTCGAGCCACAGACCCGAGTCAGGTGTCACCGCCTGGAATTCCGGCCCGGCGAGGACCGCACTCACCATTTCTTCCGGGTCCATTTTGGTGAGCTTGACCTGCATCGCTTCGCCGTCAGGTGTGCGCAGACCTTGCCGGTTGAACTGTTCGACCAGGACCTGCAGCAGGCGCGCTTTTTCCGGCGAATAGGCCACGGTGAGCGTGGCGTCGTTCGGTTTGGGTGTCGGTGTAGGTGACTCGGAAGACATTCCTGGCATCCGGAAGTTGTTCCAAACGAGCACGGCCAGCATCAAACACAACCCGCAGGCAATGATCGTCCCGATGCCACCGAAGGCGGCGGCCGGTTTGGCGCTCCGCGACACCGTGGACCGATTGTTCGACCGATTCTTGGCGCTCATGGCGAACTCCCGGCGCTATTTCTGCGCAACGTTCAAATCAAACCAGCGTAACAGGGCCAGCAGGACATCCCGGCTGGGGGCACGCATGGCGGTGGTGCGCGGCACGACCGCCGTCGCCCCCTGGTCCTGCCAACGGGCAAACAGGCTGTCCCCTTCCGTTACCGGTACGTCGGGGTTGGCGGGGCGCAGACCGTAGGCCACGGCCTGTTTCTGGACCTCGGGTGACAGCAGGTACTTCTGAAATTCCAGGGCCGCGTTTTTCTCGAAGGCGGTCGTTTCGGGACCCATCCAGACGGTAAAGGGGAAATCGAACCAGGTCACGTAATCCGGATAGCGGATGAGCAATGGATCCTTCCAACGGGTCTGGATGCCGGCCATGTTGGTCAGCAGATCGCTCTCCAGCAGCTGGCCACCGTCACCGGCCGAATAACCAAAAAGGGCGAAGTCCTCGGCGGTGTAGGCGCTCGATCCACTGACGTCGGTCAGCGCACCCATCAGCTCCTTGAGCCACGTCTGAAATTCCGGCTTGGTGACATCTTCGACGCTGATGTCGGTACGGTTGTAGTATTCGCCCGCGGCGGCCACCATGGCAGCCAGCCCACCCACATTTTTGCGTGGGTTGGGCACCACCAGCTTGAAGAAACCCCAGGCAGGATCACCACCCAACTCAGGCCAGCCACCTTTGGCAATCGCTGCATCGTGAATCGTCTTCCAGTCGATATTGCCGTACTTTTGTTCCAGCACGTTGGCCCGGCTCTGGTAGATACCCCAGGCAAAGAGTGACAGGGCCAGGGGACGCGCCCGGTACTCGCCATCGGTCAGGAACACGTCACGACCCAGGCGCTCTTTGTAGGTCGCGTTGGCCAGCTCGACCAGGTAGCGGCTGTCGGGGATCCAAACGGTGGGAAAACGCGCCAGTGCCGCTTTTTCGGCTTCGGTCAGGCTGGCCGGGTCCCGATCGCCCAGGCTGCCGAACTCGTCGCGGTCCCATTTGCCCAGCGCAGTCAAACCATCCATGGCGACCACTTCGACCTGGATGACCGAGTCGGTGCCTGGAAGCTTGTGCTGCTCTTCATTGAAGGTCTTGGCCGCGGCACGGACCCAGGGTTCGATGGGCAGAGCGGTCATGACCCGCACCTGGATGGGGCCTGCCGGCCGCGTGACCTGGGGTGTTTGTGGTTGGCTGTTCAAGTAGCCGAGCCCCCAGGATACACCGATGATCAGCACGGCCACCACGATAATGGCTATGAAGATGATACGCGTTCGGTTCATGTTCGAATCCTTCGCCGCTGCGCGCCCCTATGGTTATTTCTTTTTCGCCCAGCTGTAGCTGTGTTTGCCTTCCTGTGGCAAGGCGTTCAGATCAGCCGCTGCCTGCCCTGGCACCGGCTGCAGCTTTGCGCGATCGATAATGGCTTCCAGCAGTGTGGGGTCAAAGGGTAGACCCTCGTAGTAGTACTTCGGTGCAATTTCGGCTGCCAGCCGCAGGGTGCGTTTTTCATCCTTGACCTGGAGATCCACCGACTTGATCGTATTCCACGCAAACGTGCGGCGGGGTCCCCACAGCCGTAGCGGATCGACCAGCGTCAGATCGCTGGCGCTGACCAGTACCCGGCGGCTGGCTGTGTGCACGGCGTCCCACATCAGGTAAAGCCCCAGGAACAGGGCGATGCCAGCGATCAGCCAGTCGCGCGCTTCGCTCACCAGGCCAGCCAGCCAGCCGACCACGAAACCCAGCAGCAAGGCAAAGCCGGTGGCATATTTAACGGGCAGACTCTTGCTTTGAAACACCATGACAGAGTTGGTTACTTCCACAACACCCTCCATCCTCTTGACACGTCCTCGCGACGTCCCCGGCACAGGCCGCAGCCATGTCCCCGGCACGGGCCAGGTTACCTGCGTCGTCGCCAAGGACTGTGCGGCCCGTGCCGGGGACATTACTCAGGCGATCCTCGTGCGACGTCCCCGGCACAGGCCGCATGGTCTTTGGTAACAGGACAGGTGACCCGGCCCGTGCCGGGGACGTGTTTCAGGCGTCACCTACAAATGATATTATAACCCCGAACATAGCAAACGGCAATGCGGATCAACCCCTCGAGCTGGCGGCGAGCTCAGTCGAACCGCTGGCGGCCTGGCTCAGACCGAGCCGGCGTTTGCGTTCTTCGAGTTGGGCGTCGAGCGTGTTGCGTTCGAGAATGTCGTCCATCTGCCGGTCGAGGCGTGAGGTGACCATATCACTTTCCGCCTGGGCCTTGTCCAGACGCATGCGGATCGACTCGGCGACACGCGCCACGTCGGCGTCACCGGTGCCCATCAAATCGTCCAGCGAGCGAATAGCCTTGGTGCTGATTTCCTTGGACTTGGCCAGCGTCAGCAGGGCCTGCAGTTCTTCACGTTCCTGTTTGGTCGTCGTCAGTTTGGCTTCCAGCTTGAGCCGGGCATCCAGCAGCTTCTGGTATTCGGACTGCTGGCGGTCGGACTGTTCTTTGTACGAGTCGGCCAGACGTTTGGTCGAGTTGTACTTACTCTGCGCAGCCACCGCCAGCTCGTCTTTACCTTCCGTCAGGAAAATGTCGATATTGCGGTCGAGTTCGGTCGCCTTGGCGGCGAACTCCTCGTACTTGCGGCGCAGCATACGTGCTTCGCCGCCCACGGTGGCGGCGGCATCTTCCAGCTCGTCCAGGTTGTTTTCGACCTGGCGGATGTACTGGTCGAACACGGCCAATGAATTGGCCTGCAGCGCCTGGTCCACCATATAATGGAGATTGGCCTGAATCAGGGTGCTCACCTTTTCCAACAACGATGCCATGGTTAGTTTCTCCTCTGTGAATAGAATCCGGTTTACTGCCAGTCATCTGGCGAACCGCAGTTGACGGTAAGTTTAGCGGCCAGTGAGCGTATCTGCTCGACCTGGGGCTGACGCTGGACTGACGCCGACGGGCGACTGGAAGTCGCAGCAGCAACTGCGAAAACGTAGGCGAGCCGTCGGCCGGCGCCGGCCGCCTAAATGGACATCTCAGCTTGGGCCGACCAACTTGTAGCCACGACCGCGTATCGTGAGAATGTAGCGCGGATTGGCCGGATCGGGTTCGGTTTTGGCGCGCAGACGGCTGACCAGTTTTTCGATACGGGCATCATCCACGGTGTCGATGTAGTCCTGTCCCCACACGGCCTCCACCACTTCGTACTTGTCACAGATTTTGCCGATCTGTCCGTACAGCAGCAGCAGCAGCCGGTATTCGAGATTGGTCAGCACCTCGGTTTGGCGGCCATCCACATAGACCGCACCGGTTTCGACGTCGACACGTAGCCCACGTACACCCGGGCGAGCCAGGGTGTTCTGCTGCTGTACGTAGACGGCAAACAACCGGCAGAACACCTGCGTTGTATCGTCGGTACTGCCGACCAGGACGTGTTTCT
>JAYRNS010000706.1:0-8680 GCA_041912075.1 Anaerolineae bacterium | reverse complement strand
TCCGTACTCCGCCTCTCCCCTATAACAGCGCAATTGGCGTTTTGAGGACACCTTCCGCGGTATAAACACCTTCCTTTTTCGCCGGCCTACCATCCGTATACCGGAAAGCCCAGGCTTCGTCGCATGCCTGGCAGGCCAGACAGCCGGCGGAATCGGGCGGACAATGGGTACCGGTCTCGCCGCGTTCGGTCAGCCGCCATTCGTATTCGAAGAAATTATCGCTGACCCCGCTTTCGACGATGCGCCATGGCAGGGGGCGATCGTGTGCGATGGCGCCCAGGAATTCGGCGGCGTCAAGACCACAGCTGGCCATGGCTTCGTGGAAGCTGCGAATCGTCAGCCCGCCGCGCCGAGAGACTTCGATCAGCACGCCAGCCAGGCGGCGGTCGCCGCGAGCCAGCACGGCCTGCACCTGGGCCCACTGCGGACTTTCGGCACGAACCGCCACCTGGTGCGGTCGCAGCATCTTGTCGATGAACTGCTGGCGGCGTTTCAGCGTGGCCTCGTCGGCCATGGCCATCCACTGGAAGGGCGTGTGGGCTTTGGGTACGAACGGCGTGGCGTTGATGGCCAGGCGGCGTTTGAAGCGCTGGCGTGCGTCACGTGTAAACTCGACCAGAGCCTCGATGTCGGCGTCGTCTTCGGTGGGGTGACCGATCATAAAATAGAGCTTGAGCTGCGGGAACTTGAGCGCCTCGGCCAGCTCTACGGCGGCCATCAGGTCATCCGTGCCCTGTGTCTTATTGATCACATTGCGCAGGCGTTGGCTGCCGGCCTCCGGGGCGATGGTCAGTGTCTGCGTGCCGCTTTCGGCCATTGCGCGTACCAGGGGTTGGCTCAGTGGGTCGGTGCGCATCGACGAAACCGACAAGCGTGCGCCAAGTTGACGTAATGTGACAGCCAGTTCGTCGATTTCGGTATGGTCGGAAACGGCCGCACTGACCAGCCCAATGCGATCGCTGTGTTGGAGGCCTTGTTTGGCCCATTCCAGGAGCTGCCGCATGGGTTGCTCTCGCGCCGGGCGGTAAACGTAGCCGGCCAGACAAAATCGGCAGCCGCGTCCACAGCCGCGGGCAATCTCCATGAGATGCAGATGGGCAAACTCGGTGTCGGGTGTGTAGAGCGATGACGCCGTGCGGTAATCTGGCAGATCTCGCACCCACAAGCGGCGAATGGTGCGCGGCGGCTGGGTGTGCACGGTTTGCGCAGTCATCGGGGGCACCAGCAGTGGCACATAGACCCCAGGCATCTGGTCGAGGATCGCCAGCAGCTGGCGGCGGTCGCCGTCACCGTGGGCGTGCAGCACGTCGCAGAGCTGCGGGATGACCTCTTCGCCCTCACCAATCACGATGGCGTCGAAGAAGGGGGCCATGGGCTCCGGGTTCATCGTGACGCCCGGTCCGCCGGCAATCAAGAGCGGCCAGCTCGGTCCGTCTGGTGTCGCGTCGTCGACGCGGTCGGCCGCCAGGGGTGGGATGCCAGCCTGGTGCAGCATGTCGACCACGTTGAAGTAGTCCATCTCATAGGAAATCGTCAACGCAAAGAGATCGAAGTCGACCACCGGGCGCTGCGACTCCAGTGAGGTCAAGGGGCGTCCCGCCTGCCAGCCACCTTTGTCCCAAAATACGCGCTCACAAACCGTATCCGAGCGCGCATTGAAGGCCTGGTAGATGATCTGCAAGGCCAGACTGGACATGCCGACGTAATAGGTATTGGGAAAAGCCAGGGCGACACGCAAACGTCCGCCCCAATCTTTGAAGATCGTGCCGGTTTCACGCGCCAGGATCGATCTGGCCTGGGCAATTTGATTCCACTTCATGCCGGATACAGCTGTTGGTCTCCTATCTCAAGCTAGTCAACGAAGGGCCATTATAACACACCTGGCAGTGGAATCAAGCATGACTAAAGACCCTTCGGCTTTCTCAAACTCGAAGGGTCTTGGCTGTGTGAAAGCTTGACCCTTCGAGTTTTCACAGGCTCGAAGGGTCTCGTCACTGTCAAAGCTCTACCTCGCACGAACCGGCCATACAGGCCAGCTCCTGTGCGGCGGTGGTCAGGTCCTGTTCTTCGTAGCGGTAGAGTTTGGAGAAATCAATCTCCGGGAATTTGGCCGCCAGTTGTTCGTAGCGCTCGGCACTGATCTCTTCGTAGGGCATCTGGTCGTACTGGGCGTCGTAGGCCGGCAGGAAAGCCATGCCGCCGATCAGGTTTTGGTGTTCCCACACCCACTTGATCAGGTCCAGCACTTCATCGTCGTGGTAAGTGATCGTTGTCGAAGGATTGTGTTCGGTGTAGTGCAGCTTGTTTTGCAGCCAGTAGTTGCATTGGGCCAGGGCCGATCGGTGTTGGCGGGTAATGGCACCGTCGGGTGCTTGCACAGGAAAGTGCACCACCCAGGTGTCGGCGTTTTGTGGTGTCTGCCCGTTTTCTGGATTCATCGGCACACTGGCATCGCGCAGCACTTTGAAAACCGGGGAGTGGGCACTGACCCGCACGTTGCGCACGTAGTACGGTGCCCAACGTGCGTGCAGACCGGATGCACAGTCCACCAGCTGCGAGGTGTTGCCGCTGGGTTTGACACAGGTGATGCTGGCGGACGGGTTGATTCCAAGCATCTCCGCAACCTGCCGGTTGGTCTGCAAAGCAACCTGTTTCATCTGGGCCATTACGCGCGGGTCCTGGGCGATGGGGCTGTCCAGCTGGCCGGTGACGTCGACACCCAGCAGCCGTTCTTGCTCGCAGTTTTGCCGCCACATCGGGCGCAGACCCGGAAAGTGTGTAGCCATCGACTGGATCGTCCCAATGATGGTGGCCACTTCGATCTTGTCGCGCAATCTCGCGACGTCATCATCGACGCGCGCCACCGCCGCCGTCAGGTTGCAGAACTCCCACGGCCGCAGGTTGATCTCGCCGCAGGGGTTGGTGCCAAACTCGGCGGCCTCACGTCGTTCGGGGCGCATGGTATTGGCCGAGCGCCGGCTGAAGAGGCCTGGCTCGCCACGACCCGATTCGACCATATCGAGCATAAAGCGTGTGATCTCAAGCTGGGTCAACTCGCGATCAGGCCACACTGCCGAGTTATTGGCGTTCCAGCGCTGGCTGTTGTGGCGTTCGAAATCGCCGCTCTTGCAGAGCAGCATCTCTTCGTCGTCGAAATCGAACAGCGATATCATCGCCGTGCGCCGCATGCCACCGGACACGGCTGCCCCACCCACGGCGCACATGATGTCATGGGCGTCGAGCGGGCGCAAGAAGCTGCCCTGGCGCGAGAGAATGCGCGTACGCACGAAGTCAAGCATACGCCGCAGCGGCTCAGGACCTGACGCACGTCCCCCTTTGGTGCGCAGGGGTGACCCGGCGGGTCTCAGCAGCGTCAGATCAAACCGCAGGTCGCCGCCTTCGAACCAGGTGGCCAGCCCGGTGCGTAGGGCTTCGGCCCAGCCCTCGGCCGAGTCTTCGACCACGAAGGGTAGCGCAGTGGCCCCGGTTTGTCGTTTCACGCGCGGGAAGTTTTCGACATAACGGCGCTCGACGGAATAACCAACACCACAGCCACTCATGGAAATGATCAGCGCTTCGACGAAGGAATCGATACTCTCGACCGGCTGGTAAGAGCAATTATAGATGGTAATGTTATTGCGGCGCGCCGCCGGCCCGGCCATGGCCAACAGACGCATGGACGGCATGGTTTTCATTTCCAGAACTGCCCGGCGCAAACGGGCATACGTCTCAGCCGGTAGGCGGTTGTGCGAGAGCTCGGCCAGATAATCGACCGCTCGATCGACTGTCTCGATCCAGGTCTCGCGCCGGCCCAGGTCGTAGTTGAAGCGTGAATACTTGTCGTAGAATTGGAATTTCTGCAGCTGGGTTGGAAAATACTTGTCGGATTCGGCGAACGCCAGACGCACTGGTTCTGGAATGGGGCGGTTTTCGCGTAATTTGGCATGTTCGGCGCGGTAAAGAATGTAGTGTTTGGCTGCCTCGTATTCGCCGTTGGCCTGCAGCACCATCTCGACGATGTCCTGCACCTCTTCGACCGTCGGCTGGTCGTATTTAACGGCAATGATATTGACGACCTGGTGAGCGAGGTCACTGGCTAGGGCTGCCGGTTCCTGGCTCAGGCTGGCGAAACAGCGCATGAGGGCTGTCTCGATCCGCGTCATGTCGAAGGGAACCACGCGACCATCGCGTTTGATGATGGTCGCAGGGGGTGCAATCACTCGCTGTGCACCCCGCGTATAGACCACGGTCGACGCATCAGCCACGTGATGGTGGCTGCCGTTGGAACCGTTGGCACTCTTGGTCGCACCGGTCGATTTGGGCGCGTGGGCCTGGTCCTTCTGCTTGACATGCTGCGACAGTCCTTCGGGCACCTTACCATCTTTGAACAGGTTCGTCATGATTCATCTCTCCAGCGATTTTTGCAACACCTTCCAAACTCGATACAGAAAATAAATGCCAGATGACAGCTTACACCTGGCGCCAGCTTTTATCGCACGACTTCGTACAGAAAGCGGCGGCCCCCCCCATCGACATTTTCGATGCCTACCCGATAGAGCAATCCCTTGCTTTCCAGGTCACGCAGGCGGTTGCTCTTGGTACTGGGCGACAGGTCACCTGGCAGGTCCTGCGCACTGATTTGCTGCAAATGCAGGGCCTGCTGAAAGGTTTCCCGCAGTGCCGGGCTCAACGCACCGAGAATGTGCACGTCGCCGTCGGGGGTTACGTGTACGCATGCCAGACCACGACGGTTCAGCGCAACTTCGATGCTTTCGGCCACGGGGGCCGATGCCGCCCGCAGAACCACGAACTTCTCAGTGACGCTGCTGTCGTTCAACGCGGCAACGGCTGCGCTGATCACCTCATCGGCGTATGAAAAATCCATAAACTGGGCGTGCGTGCAGTCCAACGCCAGCAGGCTGCGACGGGGCAAACGATCGACTTCGGCCACCAGGCGCTGCGCCATCGTGTGATCACGTCCTCCCAGGACTGCACCGTCCAGTGGGATTACTCTTTCAAAAAGCGCCATGCACTCCCAACTTCCTCCCTTGACGAAGATGCCGCACGTTCATAACTGGCTGAACGAAAGCCCTACCTGTGTGCCGGCGAATTGTGCTACGTGCAGGGCCCGTGCAGCCTTGCCGGCGGTCAGCTGCACTTTGCTGTCTCCCGAACGCACCGCCAGGTGACCTGTATAGCGGCGCACGATCTCGCGCACGCTCGAGAGACCGAGACCGCCGCCAGATGGCCGGCTCGACAGCCCGCTCAGCGCCTGTTCGATGGCCTGCTGATGCGTCCAGCTGGTGACCTCAGGACGATGGAGGCTCAGGCTCTGCCGTATGCCCACGCCCAGGTCCGCTACGCCGATTGAGACGTACCGCCGGCCGCTCCGCTCACGATAGAGCTGTACGGTGGCCAGCCCCCAGTCTGCGCTGTGGTCTTTGATGTTGTTGCACAGCTCAGATACGATCTTGGCGCTGTCGGCCAGATCACCGGGTCCAAAACCCAATTCACTGCGTGCCAGTGTAAAAAAGCGTCCCACCACGGCGTTGACATCGGTACCAGCCTGAATCGACGTCAAACCCAATCCGGAAAAGTCGGCACGCCCTCCACCCTGTGCGCGGGTCAGATTGCGTAACTCGCCGAACGGTGCGATCTGCTCGACGGCGCCAATCGCCGCCATGAAACGCTGCGTCTCCTCATCGCTCGGCAGGACGTAGGCCACCTGACGGGCGGGCGAGAACAGGGACCGGGCCAGCATCACCAGGCAGACGGTGCCATACGGGTCGATGAAACGGGCACGACCCAAATCGATGACCAGGTCACGGTCCCGCGCCGGTGAGCGACGTGTCATCCCTGCCAGCAGGCGATCGAAGGCAACGCTGTTGAAGCTGTCACCACTGGTCAGGGCAAACCGGATTTCATTCATGCAGTTGTCGCTGGTGCCGCTGTGCCATTTACGCCGGTCAACGCCCGCCGGCTGACGCCAGGAGCTTGTCGATCTCGTGGCGAACCGCGTTCAGGTCTTTGAGCTCCAGATACACGGTGGCAAAACGGATGTAGGCCACCAGGTCGATGTCTTTCAATTCACGCAGGACTGCTTCACCAATGACATCGCTGCGAATTTCCGAACGACCCGAGGTCATCACCTGCTCCTCGACCCGATCCACCAGCCGGTCGACATCTGCCATGGCGATGGGGCGTTTGGCGCAGGCAATACGAATACCGTTTAGCAGCTTCTGGCGGTCGTACTGCTCGCGGCGACCATCACTCTTGACCACCATCAGGGTCGCGGCGATCTGCTCGTACGTTGTGAACCGGCTGCCACAATGATGGCACTCGCGACGGCGGCGAATCCCATCCCCCACGCTGCGCGTGTCGACCACGCGATGATCGGTGCTCTGGCAATGTGGACAATACATGCTCACCTGACATCTGCAGGCCGCTCGCTCGCTGAACACGAAAGGGACGGCAACGGTTGGATACAACGATGGGATTGGGCCGAGGCCGCATGATTGTACAAGGTTTGTGCTCGCACTACATGTAGTAGTGTCGGCATGGCTCAAGCACAACATCTAGTGGCACGGTAGCTTGGGCATGATTCTACCACAGATGTGTGGACTATGCAAATGACCCGGCGGGCGGAAAGGTGCGGGCGTTTTGACGGGGCGTGCGTGCCCTGCTACAATGGCAACCTGATGATGGCAACCACACCCTTTGTTGTCCTGGCGTCCGGCTCACCACGGCGACGGACCCTGCTGGCACGCCTCGGGATACCCTTTACCGTGGTCAGCGCTGATGTACCGGAGGACGCGTTACCCGGGGAAGGACCACAAGCAATGGCCCGGCGTCTGAGCCAGGTCAAGGCGCGCGCGGTTGCGTCGCGCCATCCCGGTGCGTTGGTGCTGGCGAGTGATACGGTGGTCGCGTTGGGTGACGTCATCCTGGGCAAGCCGGACGGGGCACAACGTGCTGAGACGATGCTGCGCCAGCTGCGCGGCCGGCGACATCAGGTGCTGACGGCTGTCACGTCGCTCAACACCCTGGATGACCAGGAATTTACCACGTGCAGCGTCACCGACGTGTGGATGCGTGACTATTCTGACGCCGAAATCGCCGCCTACGTTGCCACCGGTGACCCGCTGGACAAAGCGGGTGCCTACGCCATCCAGCACGCAGGTTTCGACCCGGTAGCCGATCTGGAAGGCTGCTACAGCGGCGTGATGGGCTTTCCGCTGGGCCATGTCATCGAAGCGCTGCAGGTGCACGGCATCGTGGTCCCCGTTGCGGCTGATGCCGCGTGTGATGGGTGGCGCGGGGCCTGCTGTGCCGCAAGACTCGAAGGATCGACCAACTCATGACCGATATTCTGACCGGCCTCAACCCGGAACAGCGCGACGCCGTGACGGCCACCGAAGGGCCTGTGTTGGTACTGGCCGGACCCGGTTCGGGCAAGACGCGCGTGCTCACCCATCGCATCGCCCAGATCGTGCAGCTGCGTCTGGCAGCGCCCTGGCAGATCATGGCCGTGACCTTTACCAACAAGGCCGCGCGTGAGATGCGCGAACGCACCGAGCGTCTGTTGGGTGCCGATCTGATGGGGCTGAGTATCGGGACGTTTCACGCGCTGTGCGCACGCCTGCTGCGGCGTGAGGCCGATTGCCTGACTTACACGGCAGGTTTTGTCATTTATGACAGCAACGACCAGCTGGCCCTGGTGCGCCTGGTGCTCAAGGAGATGAACCTGGACGAGAAGGTCTATTCACCCTGGGCTGTCTTGAGCGTCATCTCGCGCGCCAAAAACGAACTGACCGGCCCCGACGACTACATCCCGCGCACGTACCGTGAGGAAGCGATTGCCCGCATCTACCAGCGTTACCAGCAGCTGCTCCTCATGCAGAATGCCCTCGATTTCGACGACCTGTTGATGGTACCGGTCCAACTGTTTCGTGAGAATGAGCTCGTCAGACGCAAGTATCAGGAGCGTTACCAATACTTGTTGGTCGACGAGTTTCAGGATACCAACGGTGCCCAGTACGAGCTGACGCGCCTGCTGGTGGGTCCGCGGCGCAACATCTTCGTCGTTGGTGATCCGGACCAGTCGATCTATCGCTTCAGGGGTGCCGACTATCGCAACATTCAGCGCTTTCGCCAGGATTACCCCGATGCACGCGTGATCAACCTCAACCGCAATTACCGTTCCACGCAGACGATTCTTGATTCGGCGAATGCTGTGATTGCACGCAACCCGCACCGCAAGCCGCTCAGCATGGTCACCGACAAAGGGCAGGGGCAGCAGATTTACCTGTACGAGGCGTACGACGAGACCGAAGAGGCCACCTTCGTCGTCGACACGATCGCCAGCCTGGTGCTGGAAGGCCGGCGCCCCGGTGACATGGCGGTGATGTATCGCACCAACGCCCAGTCACGCGCGTTGGAAGAGGCCTTTATCCAGCGCAACCTGCCCTATCGCCTGGTGGGTGCCACGCGCTTCTACGAACGCAAAGAGGTGCGGGACGTCCTGGGGTATCTGCGCGCCATTCATAACCCTGCCGACTGGGTCAGCTTGAGCCGGATCATCAACGTGCCGCCGCGTAACATTGGCGGCAAGACGCTGAGCGCGCTCGAACAATGGGCACGGGTGCAGCGGGTGACACCGTTCGATGCCCTGACACTGCTC
>JAYRNS010000705.1:0-1699 GCA_041912075.1 Anaerolineae bacterium | reverse complement strand
ATGCTGATGGGCGGCCGGTGGGTTACGTCGGCCCCTCGCGCGACTGTTGGGCCGGGCTGGTGCCGGTCATGGAATTTGCCGTGGTCGAGGGGCAGTCGGTGCGTGCCGTGCTGCCGGCGGTGCTACGCTGGCTCAAGGGGTTTGCCGACCAGGTTGCACAGGAACAGTCTCGCACGATGCGCTCGTTGTACTTCAACTTTGGGCGCATTGCCCATCCCGCCTATGCCGCCATGCCGGAGCTCTTGAGCAAGGTGCGTGACCCCTACGCCTGGTACATCCGCGTGCCCGATCTGCCCGCGTTTTTGCGGCACATCGCGCCGGTGCTCGAGGCGCGGCTGGCTAGTTCGGCCGTGGCTGGTCTCAGCGGAACGCTGAGCATCTCCGAACACGTCAGCGGGCTGCGTCTGGTGTTCGAGCAAGGTAAACTGGCCGCTGCGGAACCGTGGCAGCCGGTGCACGACCAGGAAGGCGCCCACTTTCCACCTGGCGTCATTCTGCAGATGATCTTTGGACGCAGCGGCATCGCCGAGCTGCATCGCTTCTATCCTGACGTTTGGGTCGATGATGAGGCGACGGTCGTACTCGACACCCTCTTCCCACCCCAGCCGTCGTGCGTCATGGCGTTGAGTTAGAGGGAGACATGGCCGATAACATCACCGTTCGCACCTACTGCGACGCTGATCTGGATGACATTCTGACAACCCTCCGTGCCGCCAACCAGGCTGACGGCGAACCGGCCAGCATCAGCCCGGAGGACCTGCAAGCCTGGCTGGCGGACCCGCGCTGGACCCCCGCGGATGACCTGCTCGTCGCCGAAGTGGCTGGTCACGGTGTGGTTGGAGTGGGTGAGGGGCGTGTGCGCGGCGAAACCGGGCATCAGCTGTACCGCAGCGAGTGTTACGTGCACCCGGATTTCCGCCGCCAGGGGATGGGTCGTGCGCTGCTGGCGGCGCAGTGGCAGCGCGTGCAGGCCATTTCACGGGCGCAAGGTGACGCCGCGGTCATCCACGGTGCGCGGGTGTCGGCCGGCCAGACCGATGCGCAGGGTCTGTTCGAGTCGTGTGGCATGCGCCGGGTGCGTTATTTCTTCGAGATGGTGCGTGACCTGGCACAGCCGATTCCGCCGGTGGTGGTGCCGGCAGGGCTCGAGCTGACGACCTGGGCGGAACGGCGCGACGACCGTGCCGTGTGGGCCGGCAACAACGAGGCATTCCAAGACCATTGGGGTCATCTGCCCGAGGACTATGACGCCTTTGCCTACCGCATCACGGCCGGCTGGGTCAGCCTGGACGACAGTTTTGTCATCTGGGATGGTGCTGAAGTGGCAGGAGCGTCGTTGAATGACATGGGGCCGGCGGCGCTGCGTCACTACGGACGCAACCAGGGTTGGATCGGCATCCTGTACGTGCGCCGGCCCTGGCGGCAGCGCGGTCTGGGGCGGGCGCTGCTGGCGCGCAGCTTGCAGCAAGCGAAGGCCCTGGGTCATGAACTGGCCGGTCTGCGCGTCGACGCCGAGAATCTGACCGGGGCGGTGCGACTGTACGAGGCGCTCGGTTTTACCGTGGAGAAAACGACCGCGGCCTACCACCGGGTCTATCCGGATGAAGCCTGAGGCGGTGGCACGCCCAGCAGCTTACGTACAAAGCGCCGGACCGCCGCGGCGGTGGCGATGGCATCTTTGGCTTCTTCAAGGATCGGT
>JAYRNS010000704.1:0-9084 GCA_041912075.1 Anaerolineae bacterium | reverse complement strand
TCATCCTGGCGCACCTTGACATAGGTCAGGTTCGGACCCACGGCCGCAGCCACGTTGCTGGTCAGCGTCCACGGGGTGGTCGTCCACACCAGCAGTGCTTCGCGCTCGCGCCCGACCAGTGGGAAACGCAGATAAACTGACTCGTGCGTCAGCTCGCGATAGCCATCGGTCACGATCTCGTGCTGGCTGATACCGGTGCCGCAGCGGTAGCACCACGGCATGACGTCGGTGCCCTTATACAGCCAGCCTTTTTCGTGGCAGCGCCGCAGGAAACCCCAGATTTGGTAGTTGTTCTCGTTGCTGAAGGTAAAATACGAACCACCGAGCTCTGGCATCCCCAGGCGACCCACAATTTGTTCGACCGTGTCGGTGACCGTGCCATCGACACCCACCGTCGTCACCGACTGCATTGGGTCCTCGGCCAACAGCGCTCGCAGGCGCCGCAGCTCGGATGGGTCGTTCCAATCGATCCAGTAGCCCAGACGAATCGACTGCTCGGTCATGATGGCAGCGTACTCCAGCACGCGCATCTTGCACAGCTTGACGAACTCGGCCAGACCAAAGGCCTCGATGTCACGTTTGGACTTGAAGCCTAGCTCCTTCTCGACGTTGACCTCCACCCACAGCCCCTGGCAGTCGAAGCCGTTTTGCCAGCGCTGGTCGTATCCCTGCATGGCCTTGAAGCGTTGAAAGAGGTCTTTGTACGTCCGGCCCCAGGCGTGATGTACGCCCATGAGACCGTTTGCTGTAATCGGACCATCCAGGAAGCTCCAATGTTTGGAACTGCCGGCGCGCAGGGCACGCAGCCGGTTGAAGGCATCGGTTTCCTGCCAAAAGCGCAGGATATTGTGCTCGAGGGCGACAAAATCGACTTGATTGGATACTTCCTGAAAAGGCATACCCCGACTCCCATTCAACTCGGCTCGTAGTGTGCGCTTCAGCGCACTGAAGTGCGCATTACGAGCCCAAAAGAAACTTCCTGCACTGCGTCGTATAGAATACGGCGAAATGCAGGAAGTGACAAATTTCCCATGTGCGGCCTGCTGAGGTCTACCTGGCGGACATCTTGTCAACCACAAAGAACACACAAGGCGCCAAGATATATATTGATTCTTTCTGTGCGCACTTTGTGTTCTCTGTGGTTACATCATGGGCAGGCTCGCTGTATGTTCATGACCAATTCTCGAGCGCATTTTTGACTGCGGCACAGAAGGCGTCGGCGGTGGCGCCGTCCAGGATGCGGTGGTCGTAACTAAAACCAAGGGTGGTCATCGGCAAAAACGCCAGGTAATCCCCCGTGTTGGCTTCGAGTGGGCTGCCCTTGCTGACCACCACCGGACGCTTTTCGATGGCACCAACACCCAGAATACCAGCCTGGCCATCATGGATGATCGGGGTCTGAAAGCGGCTGCCACTGGTGCCATAGTTGGTCAGGGTAAAGGTACCTTCCTGAAGCTCGGCCGGCTTGAGCTGGCCGGCGCGCGCCCGCTCAGCCAGGTCGGTGACAACCCGCGCAATGCCCATCAGGTTGAGGTCTGAGGCATGTTTGATCACCGGCACGATCAGACCGCCAACCCCGTTCTTGTCCGGCGGCAGTGCCACCGCCACGCCGACATGATAGAAACGCTTGATCACCACCCCCTCGTCGGTCCAGCGTGCGTTGGCGACCGGCACGGCCTTGAGGGCAGCCACGATCGCCTGCACGAGATAGGCGGTGACCGTCAGGTTCACGCCTGCGGCGGCAAATTCGGCCTTGTGCGCCTTGCGGTGCTCCAAGACCGCCGTCATGTTCACGTCCCACATCGTCGTCACGTGCGGGATGCCGAAGGCGCTCTGCATCGTATTGCGCGCAATCAGCTGGCGCATGCGGCTGTGCGGGATGAAGTCCTCCCCGGCCTGGGGCACGGTGGGTGGCGCGGCCGGTCGGACCGCAGCAGGGGCAGCCGGTTGGGCAGGGGGTGCTATCACCGGTGGGGCTTGTGGGGCTGGTGCCGCCGCTGATGGCACGGCCGGCGCCGGCACCGGTCGCGGACGCACGGTAACGGCATGACCGGCCGCGCGGGTGGCCACGGCGCTGAGCACTTCGTCTTTGGTCACGGCGGCCAGCGGCCGGTCGCCGGCCAGGGCACGCAAGTCGACGTTGTTCTCGACCGCCAGGCGTGCGACGATCAGGTTGGGCAGGTTGGCCAGCTCAGGGTCACGCAGGACGGCCGATTCGGCAGACGCTGGAGCTGGCGGTGCGGTAAAGGCCAGGACATCTTCCTTCGTCACCTGGCCGCGCAGGCCCGATCCCTTGACGATCTCCAGGTCGATCCCCCGCTCTTCGGCGATGCGGCGGGCAACGGGGGTCGCCTTGGGTTTTTCGCCGGCTTCGACCAGGGCAGCTGCCGGCGTCGGGGCCGGGGGAACCGCAGCCGGTGCGGCCGCGGGGGCTGGTGCGGCCGGCGCTGCTGTCTCCCCGGCGGCGCCGATGATCGCCAGGATCGGGTCGGCCGGCATGGTTTCACCGTCGCGGTAATTGATTTGCACGATCGACCCAGCCAGAGGTGAGGGGATTTCCGTGTCAACCTTGTCGGTTGCCACTTCAAGCAGGATATCACCGGTTTGGACTGTGTCCCCTTCTTTGACCAGCCAACGGGTGACGGTGATCCCGTCGACCCCTTCCAATTGATCGGGCAGCTTGATCTCAGTTGCCATGACCATGCTCCTTGTCCAGCAGAGGGGTTCCGTCCAGCATCTCCAGCACGGCGGCCTTGATGTGCCGTTTGCGCGGGAGCATTTCCTCTTCCAATGTCATCGACACCGGGATCGAGACCGGCGGTGCGCCGAGGCGGCGGGCCGGCGCTTTGAGCAGGTAGGGCGCCTCTTCGTAGATGCGCGCCACGATTTCAGCGCCGATGCCGCTGTTGGCGTACGATTCGTGCACCGCCAGCAGACGCCCGGTCTTCTGCACCGAGTCGAGCACCGTTTCCATGTCAAGCGGCACGATGCTGCGTAGATCGACCACTTCGACCTCGATGCCATACTCCTTCTGCAGCTCGTTGGCCGCCTGAACGGCTTCCAAAGCGCAGTAGCTAAACGTGGCAATCGTCAGGTCCTTGCCCGGTCGGCGCACGATGGCCTGACCCAGCGGCACGGTGTAGTCCTCACCGGCGGCAGGTGCCTCGCCCTTGGTGAAATAGAGCAGCTTGTGCTCCAGGAACACGACGGGGTTGTTGTCGCGAATGGCCGACACGAGCATACCCTTGGCGTCGTACGGCGTCGAAGGAGCCACGACCTTCAACCCGGGGAAATGCGCCAGGGTGCTGTCGACCGACTGGCTATGCTGGGAGCCGTAGCGTTTGCCACCACCCTGCTGGCCACGGATCACCAGCGGCACATTGACCAGGCCACCGTACATGTAGTGCATCTTGGCCGCCTGGTTGAGAATCTGATCGGCCGCCACCAGGAAAAAGTCCATGTACATGAGCTCAATGACCGGACGCATGCCAACCATCGCCGCGCCGATCGACATGCCGATAAACGCCTGTTCGCTGATCGGTGTGTCGAGCAGACGCTTGGGGCCAAACTCATCGATCAGGTTGCGTGTCACGCGGAACAGCCCGCCATAATAGCCGACGTCCTCGCCGATGATAAAAACGTTAGGGTCGCGGCGCATTTCTGCTCGCAGCGCCTCGTTGATTGCCTGGATGTATGTTGTCGTGCGCATCATGATTCGGGTTTCCTTCCTCGACCCTAAACGGCAAAGACGTCGGTGTAGGCCTCGGCCGGGTCGGGCCAGGGGCTGTTCTCGGCAAACTCGACGGCGGCCTGTACTTCAGCTTCCACCGACCGGCGAATCTCCTCCAGTTCGTCCGCGCTGACCCCACGCTCGGTCAGTTTGCTGGTCAAAACGGCCAGCGGCTCGTGCTGGCGCTGGTAGTCGATCTCTTCCGGCGTACGGTAGGTTTCCAGATCACCCGCCATGTGACCGGACAGGCGGTAGGTGAGGCCTTCGATAAAGGTGGGACCTTCGCCGGCACGGGCACGCTCGGCCGCCTGGCTCACCGCCTGGTACACCACCTCGACGTCATTGCCATCGATCTGCACCGTAGCCATACCGTAGGCCCGGGCAAACAGATAGATTTCGGAGGGTGACGAGGTGCGCCAGGTCGGGGTCATCTCGGAGTAGCGGTTGTTCTCACAGTAGAAAATCACCGGCAGCTTCCACTTCGCAGCAATGTTGAACGTCTCGTGCATGACGCCCTGGAACATCGCCCCTTCACCAAAAAAAGTGATGGCCACGCGCCCTTCGTCACGCAGGTAACTGGCCAACGCCAGGCCGGCCGCGTGCGGCACCTGCCCACCGACGATGCCGTTGCCGCCGTACAGGCCAAGGCTCGGCTCCATAAAGTGCATCGACCCGCCCTTACCTTTAGCAAAACCGGTGGCGCGGCCCAACACCTCGGCGATGGCGACCTTGGGGTCCATGCCACGGGCAATGGCATGGTGGTGACCGCGGTAGGTGTGGGTGACGTAATCGTCGGGACGGAGGGCGGCGGCCATGCCGATGGCCGAGCCTTCGTGCCCGATGGCGGTGTGCATGGCACCACCTATCTTGCCCGAGACGGCCATGTCGAGCAGTGCCTCTTCGACCCGCCGGATGAGAACCATGCGCCGGTACATGGCCTTGAGCTGCTCGATAGGGAGGGGAGCAGCCTCGATCTTGGTATCTGCGGCACTCGACCACAGATCGGTGGTCAATGAATTAGACATACAGCGTCCTTCCTGTTCATCGGTGTTGACTATTCGAATCATGGGGTCAATCGACTCGGTGTGGGAACCTCAAATCGGGCGCATTATACCTGTTGCGACAACGATCGGCAAATACAGACCTACCCGAACGGGTAGGTCATCACCCACCCGTCGCCGGCTGCCTCCGTTCCTGGGTTGGGGATCGTTTCAAATCTCCAGCAGATTGACAAACTCAAGCATAGTACATATAATAGACGCATATGCGGCCGCAGCCTGATCCCACCCGTCCTCTCAACCTGGCCCATCGTGGCGCGTGTGCGGTGGCACCGGAAAACACGCTGCGTGCCTTTCTACAAGCCTTTGAGCTTGGCGCTGATGGCATCGAGTTAGACGTGCAGCTGACCGCTGACGGTGCGGTGGTCGTCTGTCACAACTTCCAGGTCGATCACACCAGCAATGGCCACGGCCGGATTGCAGCGCTGTCGTTGGCCGAGCTCAAGCGGCTCGATTTTGGCAGCTGGTTTGGGCCGGCGTTTGCGGGCGAGTCGATACCAACACTCGACGAAGTCTTCGACAGCCTCAGCCCACAGGCCCTGGTCAACATCGAGCTTAAAACCGAGTCGCTGCGCACGAACGGGCTGGAAGCGGCGGTGGCCGCGCTCATTTCTCGCCGGGCAGTCTACGACCGGGTGATTGTCTCCTCGTTCAACCCGGTGGCGCTGTGGCGGCTGCGCCGGCTTGATCCCCGGATCGAGATCGGTCTGCTGTATGCGCCGAACTTGCCGATCTTTCTGGCGCGGGCCTGGCTGCGGCTATGGGTCCGGCCGCATGCGTTGCACCCTGAGCAGACCTTCGTCGATGCCAGTTACATGGTGTGGGCGCGGCACCACGGTTATGCCGTCAATGTCTGGACGGTCAATGACGAACCCGCCATGCGCCGGCTGGTCGATTTGGGCGTGAATGCGATCATCACCGACTATCCTGATCGCCTGGCCGCCCTCCCGTCGTAAATTTTGTCGCGTACAAAAAGGAGTCAACAAGATGGGAACGATTGCAGATCGGATCGCCGCCGGTGTGGTCACTGGCGACAAGGTTCAAGAGGTGTATGGTTACGCCAAGGCGCACCAGTTTGCTCTGCCGGCGGTCAACACCTCGGGCAGCAACACGATCAATGGGGTCATGGAAACGGCGCGTGACCTTAACTCGCCGGTCGTGCTGCAGGTCTCGCATGGCGGTGCCGCCTTCGTGGCTGGCAAGGGCCTCAAGCTCGATGGGCAGCGCGCCACGATTGCCGGCAGCATTGCTGCGGCCCGGCACGTGCACGAACTGGCCGCCCTGTATGGCGCACGCGTCATCCTGCACACCGACCACTGCGCCAAGAAGCTGCTGCCGTGGATCGACGGGCTGCTCGATGCCGGCGAGGAATTCTACCAGGCGCACGGTGTGCCGCTGTACAGCTCGCACATGCTGGATCTGTCCGAACAGCCGATTGAGGAAAACATCGAAACCTGCAAACGCTATCTCGACCGCATGAGCAAGCTCGGAATGACCCTCGAGTTCGAGCTGGGGATCACCGGCGGTGAGGAAGACGGTGTCGATCACTCCGGCGTGGCGAAGTCTCGCCTGTACACGCGGCCCGAGGACGTCGCATACGCCTACGAGGAGCTGATGAAAGTGAGCCACCGCTTCACCGTGGCCGCGGCCTTTGGCAACGTGCACGGTGTATACGCACCCGGCAACGTGCAGCTGCGACCCTCGATCCTATGGGATGCGCAGAGTTATGTTCAGCAGCACTACGGTACGGCCGAAAAACCTCTCAATCTGGTTTTCCACGGCGGGTCTGGATCGAGCCTGGCCGAGATTCGTGAAGCGATCTCCTACGGTGTCATCAAAATGAACATCGACACCGACCTGCAGTGGGCGCTGTGGGACGGGGTACGCGGCTACTATCAGGCCAACGAAGGGTACCTGCAGAGCCAAATTGGCAATCCAGAAGGTCCCGAAAAACCGAACAAAAAATACTACGATCCGCGCGTGTGGCTGCGCAAGGGCGAAGAGTCGTTCAAGGCCCGGCTGATCCAGGCGTTCGAAGATCTAAACAACGTCAATACGCTGGCCCTGGAAGTCTAAATGGCTGTCCATGGAGGTGTCCGATGGCATCGATGAGCGTCATGCAGCGGTTTGCCCTGCTCAAAGGCTTCAACTGGAAAGTACTGTTGATCCGGTTCGTGGTCAATGTACTGGCCTTGGGCATTACGGTGCTTGTTGTTCCGAAAGTCTCATTTGTGGACAGGCAATTTGGCACCGTAACCCTGCTGGCAGTGGGACTCGGTATCCTGAATGTACTGATCAAACCAATCCTACAGTTCTTGACGCTGAATTTCATCTTCGTCACCTACGGCTTCATCGTCATCCTGATCAATACCCTGGTGTTGTATCTGTTGGCCTTTTTGTCTCGAGGGCGATTTGCCGTCGAAAGCCTCTTCTGGGCCATCGTGGCGGCAACGCTGCTGGGCTTGTTGAGCAGCGCCTTTGAGAACCTGCTGGGTGCTACCCTGCCTATCATCCCAGAGGACTATGGCGACCTGCGCAAGCAGCTCCAGAAAGAAGTTCCCACCACGGCCCAGATCGTGGAGACCCTGGTCGAAGCCCCGACCACACTGGCACCGGCCGACGCCGAGGCCGAATCTGGGTCTGCTACCAGCGCCACACCTGAGAAAGTGGGCGCGACACCCAGCCCGGCGGCCGATGCCGTCCAGCCCGGGACGGCTGAAGCACCACCGTCCACCGGAATGGCAGGAGGCTGAATATGGAACGGACGACGATCGACAAGCTGCGTGAGAGTCTGCGTATCCAGCAGGTCTACAACGTCTTCCTGCGTTACGGCCTGGACGAATTGTTCAGTCGGTGGGAACTGGTCCAAGACTTCCGGCGCGACATGCAGCGCTGGGTCTGGGATCTACCTGAAAACATGCCGAGCCTGACGGCACCCACCAAAATGCGGCTGATGCTGCAGGAATTGGGTCCGACCTACGTCAAAGTCGGGCAGATCATCTCCAGTCAGGCGTCGGTGATTCCACAGGAGTGGGCGGTCGAGCTGGAAAAGCTGCAAAGCAACGTGGCGCCGTTTCCCAGCGACCAGGTGCGCGAGATCATCATCGAGGAGTTAGGTAAACCGCCGGAAGAGCTCTACGCGACCTTCGAGATAGTGCCGTTTGCCGCCGCTTCCACGGCCCAGGTCCATCGTGCCACGTTACACGACGGGTCGAAGGTCGCCGTCAAGGTCCAGCGACCACACATCCGGCCGCAGATGAAGGCCGACATCGGGATCATGGAAAATGCGGCGCGCGTGTTATCCACCCGCTCGGCGCAGATCCGCTCGGTCGACCTGGTCGGGATGGTGGAACAGTTTGGCTCCAGTGCCCTGCGCGAGCTGGACTACACGGGTGAAGCGTACAATGCGTACAAGCTGACGCGCAACATGACCGGTCTGCCAGGCGTTCATATCCCCATCGTCTATTCCGACCTGTCGACGACCAAGATCTTGACGATGGAATTCGTGCGTGGGGTCAAGATCAGCAATCTCGACGCCATCGACCAGGCCGGGATCGACCGCACCGAGCTGGCCACCAACACCCTGCGCGCGATGATCAAACAGCTGTTGATCGACGGCTTTTTCCACGCCGATCCGCACCCTGGTAACCTGCTCGTCAACCTGACGACCGGCGACGTCAGTTTCATCGACACGGGGATGGTCGGCGAGCTCGACTTCAACCAGCGGGTCAACCTGATCCAGCTGCTGATCGCGATCCAACAGCAGGACGTCGACGGCATGGCGCACGTCATGTTCAACCTCAGCCAGCCCTTCCTGCCCAAGATCGACGAGAAAGCCTATTACAAGGATTTCGAGCGCTCGATCGGACGTTACGTGTTTGGCGGGGCACGCGCTGATTTCGGTCAAATGGTGGGCGTGATGTTCGAGCTGCTGCGGCGGCACGGGCTGCGCCTCGACCCCAACCTGACGCTGGCAATCAAGGCGCTGATGCAGGCCGAGGCGGTGGCCACGCTGCTCTTCCCCAGCGGCGGCATCATGGAGGTCGGGGTGCCCATGATCAGGGACCTGGCCGTCCAGGAAGTGACCGCCGACCGGCTGCTCGAGCTCGCGATGAAACAGGTGACCCTGACGGCGCGTGAGCTCTTCAAACGGCTGCCTGACCTGACAACGGCATCGTTGAGCTGGTTGGATCAATACCAGCAGGGCCGTCTGCAGGTGTACGTCGACACGTCGAGCCTGGCCGAACCGATCAACAAAATCGGCCGTCTGGGACGTCAGATCGTGTTGGCCGTGCT
>JAYRNS010000703.1:0-6138 GCA_041912075.1 Anaerolineae bacterium | reverse complement strand
GTGCCGTGCAACCGGCTCGATTATCCCGCCGCCGAGCTGCCGTGGCACCCGTGTGTGCGTGCGATTTCGACCCAGGCTGTACTGCGAGCCATCGACGAGGTTGTGGAGGCCGCCAACGTGTGAGGTTGATTTGGTTTCGATATCAGGTAGTGGTATCATAGAAAGCCATAGCTACCGGGCACCACAAAAACAGTTGGGTGACAGAAGTGCTGGCTGCAGCTGTCGCCGGCGCACGCGAAGCAACAGGTCACCCGCGCAAACCAGTTGGAAAGACTAAGTGAGCCGCTGGACGTGATCATGACGTCACCCATGTTGGTCAAAATCGAAGAAGACAGGCACTGGTGGTTTGCCAGCCGCACGCGTGCCATCACCGGGCTGCTGGACCGTTACCTGGAACCGGACCCGAGCCGGTTGGTCTTGGATGTGGGCTGCGGTGCCGGCAACATGGCGCATCACCTGGCCCTGTACGGCCGGGTGGTTGGTGTCGATCCCAACCCCAAACCACTGGAAATCGCACGCCAGCGCCGGCTGAACGTCTACGAAAGCAGTGCTGATTCCCTGCCGTTTGCCGATGGGATGTTTGGCCTGGTGGCACTGCTCGATACGGTCGAGCATGTGGTCAACGAGCAGGGTGTTTTTGCCGAGTGCTATCGGGTGTTGAAACCGGGTGGCTATTTGATCGTGACCGTGCCCGCACTCATGTGGTTGTGGAGCCAGAACGACGAGCTGAATGCGCACCAACGCCGCTACACGGCACCGCAGCTCAGACAAAAGCTGACCGCACAGGGTTTCCACGTCGAGCACATCAGCTACAACAATTTCTTTGTCTTCCCTCTGGCCGCCAGCCGCATTGTACTGCGCCGCGGACGTGCCGAGCCACAGCTGGCTTCCCCCCATTTCGACGACGAGGCGTACCAGGTCGAGATGGAACCGGCACCGCCGATGGTCAATCGTGTTTTAGAGCAGGTGGGTATGTTGGAGGCCAACCTGATGCAGCGCGTTTCGCTGCCCATCGGCACCTCGATCATTTGCCTGGCTCGCCGCTAGGCGGAGTACTGGAATCAACGATGCAAAGCAACGGTCAAGAGCGGCTGCCAACTGACTTTTCGTGGGCATTGTGGCTGCTGGAGGGTTTTGGGGCGCTGCGCACCGAGGTGGAGCAGTTTTGTCCACCCGATGAGTTTTGGACCCACCTCCAGACGTCGGAGCGTGAGTTTTTGCTGGCGTGGAAAGTCTTGATCGACGCTGCTCTGGAACGCAACGCCCGGCGTAGTCGTAAGCCCGGCAGCGTCGCCGAATCCGGATCGAAGCGCCAGAGCATCGACATTCAGTTTTGACCAGTGAGCCTCACGTGTCCAGCCTCTTGATTCGTCTCTTGTGTATGGCCCTGGTTGCCGTCCTGTGCAGCGCATGCGGCGCCCCCGTCAGCCAGACGATCCCGTCGTCTCCAGCGACCATGTCACCACGTGTGGCCGTGCAGATACCGACGGCCACCGCATTTCCCACGCCAACTGGCACACCCACAACGCCGCCGACTGCCACACCCACCATCACCCCCCTACCTACGGTCACCCCCACCAGCACGGCAACCCCGGGCCCCACCCCGGATGGCAAAGTGCGCAGCGCCCGCGTGCCGATCCTGATGTACCACTACGTGTCAGAACCGCCACCCGATGCTGACGTCTACCGCAAGGATCTCTCGGTGACACCGGCGCAGTTCGAGTCCCACCTGCAGGCGTTGCAGGATGCCGGTTACCAGTCGGTCGCGTTGACCGACCTGGTCAGTTATTTGGCGACCGGCCAACCGGAGCTGCCGGCCAAGAGTGTGGTGCTGACGTTCGACGACGGTTACGAGGACAATTACATCAACGCCTTTCCACTGCTGAAGAAGTACGGGTTTACGGCCACGATCTTCGTCATCACCGATTTTGTCGACATGCAGCGCCCCGGTTATGTCTCGTGGGACCAGCTGGCCGAGATGCACGCAGCGGGGATCGACGTTGGCTCCCACTCGCGCGACCACGCCGATCTGGCCGGGCGTGACGCCGATTTCCTCGTCTGGCAGGCGCTCGGCTCCCGCCAGATGATCGAGAGCCGGTTGGGTTTTACGCCCCGCCTGTTCTGTTACCCGGCCGGCCAGTATGACGATCTCGCCATCCAGGTGATCCATTCCGCCGATTACTGGGGTGCAGTCACCACCAAACAAGGTGCGACCCACGCCGCGGATGCCCCGTTTGAGCTGACGCGCGTGCGCGTGCGCGGCAGCCATCAAGCCCCGGACCTGCTGCGCCTGCTGGCCGCTGACTGGTAAGGGCTCGCAAAAGAACAACTTCCCGTGATTGCTGCGAAATCCCACCAGATTGCAGGAAGTTATTCTTTTACGCTGCCTGAGTTGGCGTCAGATGAGATGCGCGTGCCGGCAAGGGAAGCAAAGAATCCACGACGAGCGCAACGGTCGCCATGAGTTTCCCAGAAACGCCCGGTCATGCTATAATCCCACGCTGTGCAGCCTCTGGTAGATCGTTATCGCCGCCCACAAGACTTGGGCTGCTGCCGCGGTGATAGTCTGCACGCTCAGGCATCATGGCTAAAAACATGCAGAGAATCACCAGACTGCAGTCTGATTGCATATTTCCTGGCGAGCAAGCCACGTGATACGATACATCTTGATTGCGCTTCTCATACTCCTGGGCATCGCCAGCCTGGGAAGTGCATTGTTTGGACGTTTTCGTAATCGACGCATCCTGTTGGCTGTCGTAACGGTTGTGTCGTGGGGTGCCGCGGTCGTTCTGCTGCTGACCCCGGCGTCACCGCAGGTCACAGAAAACGAAGCGTTGGCAACGGCGACCCTGCCAGTGGAGACGGTACCGACGGCCACGGTCGTCAGCCCGGCCACGGCAACCCCGGTGGTGGGCATAACTCCCCCAGTGTCACCCCTGACCGTCACCACGGCGACCCCTGCTCCTACTGGCCAGATCGTCTGGCATTCCAACCGCAGCGGCAGTCTGCAGGTGTGGGTGATGAATGACGACGGGACCAACCCACGCCAGCTGACCGGCATCACCGGCAGCGACACGAACGTCGAACCAACCTGGTCACCGGATGGCAGCCAGATTGCGTTCGTTTCGGATCGCGACAACGTCGAGGCACTGCAGATCTACGTCATGAATGCCGATGGCAGCGAGCCAACCCCGTTGATGCCGTTCCACGCTTCGCACAACTGGTCGCCCGCCTGGTCACCTGATGGCCAGACCCTGTTGTTCCAGACCAATCGTGACCCCGACGCCATTTATCAGCTGTACGCTGTCAACCGCGATGGTACAAACGTTCGCAACCTGACACAAACGACGACCAACGAGAGTCGCGGCAAGTGGTCACCCGATGGCAAACAAATCGTCTTCGTGTCAGAGCGAACCGGCAATCGCGACATCTTCGTCATGAACGCCGACGGGAGTAACGTGCGGCAGATCACCGATTCGCCGCAGGACGACTTGTACCCGGCCTGGTCGCCCGACGGCAGCGAGATTGCCTTCCAAAGCAATCGCGAGGGTGGCGGCAATTTCGGCATCTACATTATGAATGCCGACGGCAGCAACGTACGGCGCGTGACCGACCTGGCCGCCAATTACATGACCCCCGTGTGGGCCAACAACGGTCTTTCGCTGGTCGTCGCTTCGGATCGGGACCACCCCGATTGGGAAATATACATGATGGACCGCGATGGCAGCAACCTGCGCCGTCTGACCAACAACACCTTCGTCGACCGGTTTCCAGCCTGGCACCCATAACAGAGCGTGCCGTCGGCATCTGTTTAACCCCCACGAAAGCGAGGTAGCCTTATGACCACTTCCAGGACTCAGCCCCCTGCACGTGGACGCCGCGTGTTGTACGCCGTCTTCGTGTGCCTGCTCCTGTTGAGCACTGGCCACGGCGTTTTGGCGCAAGCCGACGGACCTGATGCACCGGCGGCGTTCTACGTTGGGTCAGACAACGAGCGCGCCGGGTTTGGCGTCACGACCGATATCCGCAACTACGCCGTAGGGCAGCTCAACGGCGGTTGGTATCTGAAGTGGGGATCGCAGACCAACCCACCCCGGCCCGATGGGTACTATTACCTGCCCATGCTTATCGTGCATGGCGAGAGCTTCTTCCCCAATGGCAACGAGTTGAACCTGGCGATCAATGGCAACCGCGGTGGTATCTGGCTCGTGGGCAATGAGCCCGACAACATCTACCAGGATGGGCGTAATACGACCCCCCAGCAGTATGTGACGGCCTACTACAACGCCTACCACTACATCAAACAGCGCGACCCGACCGCCAAGATTGCCATCGGTGGCATGACCCAGGCGACGCCCCTGCGCTTGCAGTGGCTCGACATCGTGTGGAACACCTACCAGTCGCGTTATGGAACGACCATGCCGGTCGATGTGTGGAACATCCACACCTTTGTGCTGCGCGAGGAACGTGGCTCGTGGGGCGCCTCGATCCCACCGGGGGTCAATGCTAACAGCGGCATGCTGTGGCAAATCCAGGATCATGACCGCATCGACCTGGTGCGCGACCAGGTGATTCGTTTTCGCCAGTGGATGAAAGCGCATGGCCAACAAAACAAGCCGCTGATCAACAGCGAATATGGCATCCTGCTGCCGGTCGACTACGGCTTTGATTACCCGCGGGTGACCGCCTTCCTGGTGGGAACGTTCGACCTGTTCAATACGCTGCGCGATCCCAACCTGGGCTATCCCGGGGATGATTACCGGCTGCTGCAGCGCTGGTGTTGGTTCTCGCTGGACAGCGACGATTTCGAGGGCAACATCGTGCGTTCGTTGTTCGACCGCACCCGGCGCACCATCACACCGCTGGGCCAGGCATTTGCCGCGTGGGGTACCAGCCACCGTACACCTTACGTCGACTTCGTCGTGAGCGATACGCCCGTCTATACGCCAACCTGGGCCATCTTCCAGGGCATGCCCAGTGCGATCACCCTCGCGGCCGGTGTGACGAATGAAGGCAACACCGCCACCGGGCCGTTCGATGTTCGTTTCGGCGTTGGCGGACCCAATGCCGGCGGACCGGTGATTGGCATCAACACAATCCCCACCGGTCTGCCGCCGCGCTGGAGCCCGGTCGCGCACACAGAGCTCACCTGGCAGGTTGTACTCAACACTGCGACGACCGTGCACGCCAAAGCCGATCCCAACAACGTGATCCCTGAGTTTTCCGAAACCAACAATTCCAAGAGTGTCACGGTGACGCCAGTCAACATGTTGGACATTGCCGTGCGCAACTTGCAGGCCGACGCGCCAGATTGGACCTTGCTGCAGCCGGGCGAGCCATTTACGACGACCCTGCGCGTCGCGGTGCGCAACCGCGGCAGTATCGGCGTCAATGGCGACCTCAATGTGCAGTTCTGGCTGGGTCCACCCAGCGGTGGTGGGACACTGCTGGGCAACGTCGTGATCAATGCCCAAAACTCGCCCACTGTCCCGCTCGATGTGACGCTGCCGTGGGTCAACGTCAGTGAGGGTATCTACGATCTGTACGCCTACGTTGCACCACCGCCAGGGGATACCACCCCCAACAACAACCTGGTCCATGCAACCGCCTACCTGCTGCCGCCGCGCATGTTCTTGCCTCAGGTGAAACGTTGACCGGCCGATGACACGTTTCACCCGACGCGCACACCGCAGACTAGCCACTCGCCTGCTGGCTGCCAGTCTTGTTTACCTGCTGCTGCAGCCTGGGGTGCCGGCCGTTGGTGCCTGGCCAGCGCGCGCGTATGCGAGCCGGACAACCATTCCCGCGGCGGGCCAGTCGGCGCTGTACACCACCGGAACCTACGATGATGGGCCTACGCCCGGTGCGGGTGCTGCCCAGACCTGGCGGCTCTTTCTTCCGGGCCTTTTCCGGTCCCCACCGGCAGGTCCTGTGGGGCAAATCGGCGGCAGCATCGAGGCTGTCACCGTGATGGGCAACCAGGTCTATACCGGTATGGGGCCGCGCCTGGCGGTTTTCGACGTGAGCAATCCGGCCTCCCCGCGCTTGCTTGGGCGCAGCGCCATCCTGCCCGACCTGGTCACGGGCATCGCCGTCGCCGGCAGCGTCGCCTACGTGGCTGCAGGTGCCCAGGGGGGC
>JAYRNS010000702.1:0-2800 GCA_041912075.1 Anaerolineae bacterium | reverse complement strand
GTGGCGAACGAGGAGTCGGAACCACGTGCTAATAGTTGACTCATCGGTTTGGATCGACTATTTCAAAGGTGTCATGACCCCGCACACCGACTACCTACACCGTGTCCTGGATCAGCAGGAGATTCTGGTAGGAGACATCATCTTGGGTGAGGTATTGCAGGGTTTTCGTGCCGATGCAGATTTCGAGGCTGCGCGACGCGCCCTGAGTCGTTTCCACCAGGCCCCAATGCTCAATGTTGACCTGGCTATCCAAAGCGCCAGCAATTATCGCTGGCTGCGTAAACGCGGTATCACTGTCCGCAAAACAATCGACTGTTTCATTGCCACCTTTGCCATTACATATGGTCACGATCTGTTACATAGCGACAGCGATTTCGATCCTTTTGAGACTTATCTTGGTTTGAGGGTTGCTCATCCGGCGTCCGCATAATGTCCGACCTCCCGGGGTGACCTCATACGAGGCATGCCAATGTTACGACTTCATATCATCCAGGCCGCACACGGTGACTGTCTGCTGCTCGAATACGGTGCAGCCGACGCGCCGCGCTATGCCCTGATCGACGGCGGACCACCGCCCGTCTACCGGGAACACCTGCGCGCGCACCTGACGGAGATTGGGGCCATGGGTGGACAGATCGACCTGGTCGTACTATCTCACATCGATGACGACCACGTTGGGGGTCTGCTGAGTCTTTTTGGCGAGCTGGAAGACCAGCATGCACGCGGGGAGCCGGCCCTGGTGGCCATCAAGGAGCTGTGGCACAACTCCTTCGACCGGTCCTTCGGTCCACACCTAGGGGCACGTATCCAGGCCGTATTGGAGCAGCTGGCTGCCTTGGATAGCGACGTGCTCCCCTTTGACTTCTCTTCACGCAGCTTCAGCCAGGGTGATGCCCTCACCGAGCTCGCAGAAACACTGGACATCGCCCTCAACGCCCATTTCGACCCTGACCGCCTGATTCTCGCTGAAGAAGCCCCCTCGCACCTGGCCTTCGAGAACCTGGCGCTGCACATTCTGGGTCCCACGCGGCGCAATCTGCTGCGTCTGCGCCGCAAGTGGATGGAATGGCTGGAACAGCAGCACGCCCTGCTGGCCAGCGGAAACTTCGCCGCGCGGGCCGCCGACCAGAGCATCCCCAATCTCAGCTCGATCATGTTCCTGGCCGAAGCCGAGGGCAAAACAATTCTCTTTACCGGCGACGGACGGGGTGACCACATCTTGCGCGGTCTCCAGCATACGGGTCTGCTGGCCGATGACGGCACGCTGCACGTCGACGTGCTCAAAGTACCGCACCACGGCAGCAGCCGCAACGCGTCACGGACCTTCTACCGCCAGGTGACCGCCGACGTATACGTGATCTGCGCCGATGGCAAAAACGATAACCCCGACTTCACGACGCTGCGCTGGATCGTCGGCGCCGCCCACGCGCAGGGGCGCACGATCGATCTGCTCATCACCAGCCTCACCCCTTCTGTGCAGCGACTGCTCCGGCGCTACGACCCTGCCGTGTACGGCTACCGCGTCATCACCCTGGCGCCCGATCTACATGCACTGACCCTCGAGTTGGCGTCACCCTAAACCGAAACCTTCGCGCGGATTGGCGGTTTGCACCGATGCGCGGTCAGTCTAATTCTGGTCCCACTGCACCCACACAAAGCCCTGGTTGTCACCAATCCTAAACGAGACATCGCGGCTGTCACGTTCGCGGTTGCCGTCGAGGACGTACAGGGTGTAGGCACCGTTGACCGTGCCCCCCGGCAGCTGGCCGGCTGGGATGGCGAATTCCCAGTTGTATTTCCCCGCGGGACCGCTGCTGGCCACCAGGGCCTGGCTGAGCACGTTGTCGGGTCCGGCCACTGCCTGCCCATCCTTGGTCAGGTGGACACGATAATCACCCTGCGGCTGGCCGCCGTCGACCCCGCTGTGGATAAAGGCCAGTTGAATCTTAAGCTCGCCGCCGCCGTTCGCCTGGATGACGGGGCCGCCCGTCGCCTTGAACTTGCAGCCATCCCCGCCGATATTCGCGCAGGGGTCGGCTGCAGGGGGTGGTGGCACCGGCGTGTTCGTGGGTGCCGGCGGACGCGGGCGTGGTGTGTTGGTAGCCGCAGCCGGTGGTGGCACGGGGGTGTTGGTTGGCGGCACCGGGGTGTCGGTGGAAACAGGTGTATCGGTGGGCACGGGCGTCGGTGACGGTGCCGGCGTGTCCGTCGCGGGCGGCAGCGGTGTGTTCGTGGGCGGCAGCGGCGTGGCGGTTGCCGGCGGTTTGACCGTTTTGGTGGGTGTCGGTGTCACGGCAGGCGCGTTGCTGCCACAGGCCGTCAACGTCATCAGCGCCAGCAGGATCAGCGCAGCAAAAATCCGGCGTTGCATGCTGTCTCTATCCTTCGGGTTTTGGGAACAACCATGCTGGGGCAAGACACCAGTGCTTGTTCCTGCACAAAACCCTTTACACAGTATGTTTGGCCGCAGTGCGCAAACCCGGCGGACTGTGGCGCGTCATTCTACCACACACGCAAACGGTTGGGCAATTGTCTGCCTTTCTCCCTTGCCTGACTTCGTGGGATGACAACGCGGCTAAAAAACAGGACCGGCTGGCGTACGGGACATCCCGTTGCGACAGCCGGTCTTGTTTACTGCCCCATCAGATTGTGGATGGGAGCCAGACTATGGCTTGCCCTTCTTGACTGTAAACTGCTTGAAGAAGAAGGGCGCCACCTTGACTGTCTTGAGCTTCAGCCCGTCAGGCGTCCGCGTCAGGTTGATCTGCACAACGGGCTTGGCCGAGAACGTGGCAAAGGC
>JAYRNS010000701.1:0-2683 GCA_041912075.1 Anaerolineae bacterium | reverse complement strand
CTTCCTGCGGATAGTTGGGCATGTGCAGCAGCTCACCGCTGTATTCACCCGGTGAGCGCACGTCGACCAGCGGACGCTGCTCGCGGATGTGGTCGAGGACCTGATCACGCGTGGCACGGATCTTGTAGTCGGCCCGTTCGGGCGCTTTGTAGGTCGTCGCCGGATAGGTTGGCACCACACGATCCATTGGGCGACCCTCGGCCTCCCACTTGGCGCGGCCACCGTCCATCACGCGGGCGTTGGTGTGGCCAAACAGCTGGAATACCCAAAACGCATAACAGGCCCACCAGTTGTTTTTGTCACCGTAGAAGACCACCTGGGTATCAGGCCCAATGCCATGTTTGGACATCAACGACTCGAACTTCTTACGTTCGAGGTAATCACGCCGCACCGGATCGTTGAGATCCTTCTGCCAGTCGATCTGGACCGCACCGGGGATGTGTTTGATGTCGTACAACAGAATGTCTTCATTCGATTCGACCAGCCGCACGTTGGGGTCGTGCAGGTGATCGGCAACCCACTGGGTCGATACGAGAACCTCTGGGTGGACGTAACTGTCGGTTGACATGGTTGTCGATACTCCTTTTGTTCGTGAATATTTTTCCGTCATCGCGGAGTCCGCACCTGGGGGTGCGAACGCCACATCGGCACGAAGCTCTCCGCACCTGGGGGTGCGAACTCCGCGGGTGAACGCACAGCCGTGAGGAGTGCTGCACGCCCACGTGCAGCACGGTCCGTTCAGCCAGGAAGGGTCCGCACCGGCATGAGCAAGTCTCCGCACCTGGGGGTGCCGACTCCGCGAGTGGACGCACAGGGCACACAGAACAAAAGAGTTCTATGTGCCCTGTGCGTTCTTTGTGGTAACCCTATACACCGATACGGCGGCCGATCGCGGCCTCCAGTTTGTCGCGTACGCCCTCGAGCGGAATGCGGGTCAGCACTTCCTCGAAGAAACCAGACACGATCATGTGCTCGGCCTGTTCTTTGTACAAGCCGCGGCTCATGAGGTAAAACAGGTATTCCTCTTCGACCTGGGCGACGGTAACACCGTGGGTGCAGCGCACGTCGTCGGCCGAGATCTCCAGCCCGGGCACGGAGTCGGCCCGCGCCTCTTTGCTCAGAATCAGGTTCTGATTCTTCTGGTAGGCATTCGTCTTCTGCGCGTGCGGCTCGACGCGGATCATACCGCGCCACACGGCGCGCGCCCGGTCACGCAGGGCACCCTTGTAGAGCAGGTCACTGATCGTATTGGGTGCCACGTGACGCTGCAAGGTGTCCAGGTCGATGTGCTGGCGCTGCGTAGCAAACAACACACCCAACATCTCGCTGAAGGCACCCGGTCCGTTCAGATCGGCCCGCTGGAAGGTCTTCGTCACCCGGCTGCCCAGCTGGCTGGTGACCCAGCGTACCTGGGCATCACGGCCGACAACCGCCCGCTCACGCGAGAAGTTCCAGACGTTGCTGCCCCAGCTTTGCAGGCTGATGTAGTTGACCCGCGCCCCGGGCCGTACGATCAGCTCGACGATGCCGCTGTGAAAATCCTGGCTGCTGCGCTCGTTGAGCGATACCATCTCCTCCAGGTAAGTAACCTCGCTGCCCTCTTCGGCCACGACGATGGTGTGCGAGAAGTTGCCAACACCGGCTTCGTCCTGGGCGATCAGGGCCTGCAGCGGTTCATCGACCACGACGCCGCGTGGGATGTAGAGAAAGGTTCCGTTGTTCCACAGCGCCGCGTGCAGCGCGGCAAACTTGTCGTCGTCGGGCAGCGGAACACCTTCCGTCATGAAGTATTTCTGCACCAGGTCGGGGTGCTCGCGCACAGCACTAGTGAGATCGGTGAAGATCACGCCGCGCGCCGCCAGATCGGGTCGCAGGCTGGCATACATCAGATCGGCGTCGCGGTGCACGATGGCACCCGCGTTGCTGCTCAGAGTCGCCAGCTCTTCCTGCACTGCCGACGGCAGATCGCTCTGCCGCTCGACACGGACGTCGTGTGGCATGCCCAGCGGACGCACGGCATCCATCTTCAGGCCGGCCAGACGCGTGCGGCGCCAGGTTTCTTCGTTGCCGGTAGGCATGGGCAGCTCTTCGAAAAAGCGCCAGGCCAGCAGACGCTGGTCGAGCATCCAACCCGGCTCGCTGCGCAGGGCTGAGAGGGTTTCGACCGCATCCCGTGAAAGAGTCTCAGGCAGAATCAGTTCCTTAGTAACCATCGCGTGCCTCACCCAATCGACCCTTCCATCTGCAGCTGGATCAGGCGGTTCATCTCGACCGCATACTCCATCGGCAGCTCTTTGACCATCGGCTCGATAAAACCGGCGACGATCATCGACGACGCTTCGTCCTCGCTCAGGCCGCGGCTCATCAGGTAGAACAGCTGCTCCTCGCCGATCTTGCTCACCGACGCCTCGTGCCCGACCTTGACGTCGTCCTCGTCGATCTCGATATAGGGATAGGTATCGGAGCGTGAATCTTCGTCGAGCAGCAACGCATCACAAACGACGTTGGACTTGGAGCCATGCGCGCCTTTGGCCACCTTGAGCAGGCCGCGGTAGGAGGCGCGCCCGCCATTTTTGCTGATCGACTTGGAGATGATCTGGCTGGTCGTGTTGGGTGCACCGTGTACGACCTTGCCGCCGGCATCCTGGTGCTGGCCGCGGCCGGCAAAGGCGATCGACAGAAT
>JAYRNS010000700.1:0-6789 GCA_041912075.1 Anaerolineae bacterium | reverse complement strand
TACCTGGCCTGCAGCCTTAATCATCGCACCATGGCCGGCCACAGACACCGCGGCGGTTGACCCCACGGGGGAACTGCAGTTCGAACGGGTGCAGGGGTTGGTGCGTGCCATCCGCAATGCCCGCACCGAATACAAGGTGGAGCCACAAAAACGTTTTGCGGCCCTGGTGGCGGCCGGCGAACACACCAGCCTCCTGACGGCACAGCGCGAGATCCTGATTCAGCTGGCGCGGCTGGACAGCTCGCAGCTGGTGATCGCCGAATCGGTCGAAGCACCGGCCCAGGTGGTGACCCTGGTGGCGGGCGGCGTCACCTGTTACCTGCCGCTGACGGGCCTGGTCGATCTGGGGGCAGAACGTGCGCGCCTGCAAAAAGAACTCGACCAGGTAGTGAATGATATCCAGCGCGTGACGCGTACCCTGGCCAACAGTGGTTTCGTGGATCGTGCGCCGGCCGAGGTCGTTGCCCGTGAACGGGCGCGCCTGGAGGAGCTGACCCAGCACCGGGCGAGTTTGGAGGAGCGGATCAGCGGGCTTGGGCCTGGCGTTCAAACGCCAGGCTGACAGCTCAAGGCCGCTGAAGCGGGCTGCGTCCGGGGGTCGTACGCGACCGCCTGGCGTTCAAACACCGGGCCCAGCCCAAGGCCGCGGAAGCGGGTTGTTAGGAGACGTATGGTTTGGTTGAGTGTGGTGTGGTGGCAGGCAGTGACGCCGCCGGCGGAGACAATCCCCACGGCCGCCCCACCCAATTTGTTATGGGTTGGGCTGGGTATCCCGTTGATCATCGTGGTGGTTGGCATCGTCACCGTGATCTGGCTGCGCTGGCGTGAGACGCATGGGGGTGACGTATAAAAGAATTGTCCTTTTCTTTGTGCCCTGTGCGTTCTCTGCGGTAACATGATCGATTGCAGGGTCAGCCTAGGCCGGCAAGCTGCTCAGGATCTCGTCGATGCGCTGTTTGGCCTGGGTGACAGCCTGATGCAGCGCCTCGTCACGCGTGCGCAGCTGCTGCAGATCGTCTTCGAGTTGGTTGAGGGTCCGCGTGTAGCGGGCGCGCAGCTGACCCTCCTCCCCCTGGTCACGCAGGTTGGCCAGGTTGCCCTGGACCTGTTTCTGCTGGTTGAAGATGTTTTGGCGCTGCGTCTCGTTGCGCTTGAGTTCGGCTTCGTGCTCGGTGATCTGGTCGTACTGCGCCAGGATGCGCTCGATGACGGCAAACGTCTCCGCGTCGAGCACCCGGTCGCGCAGCCAACGCTGCAGCTGGGCGGCGCGCTGGTTGCGCAGCTCCTCACGCCGCGCCACCAGGCGGCGCTGTTGAGCGGTGAATGTGGCTGTACTGTGTGGTTTGACGCGCACGAGGTAGCGGTACGTGTCGGCGGTCATCTCGACCGGGTCGAGGGTGTCGAACGGCGTATACTCTGGCAGCCGTGGATGCTCGATCATGACTTCCACCGGCTGTTCGTTGCGGTTCTCCACGGTGTAGACGATACGCTGAACGTTGTATTCCTGAATGGAGAGCATGCGGTGTTCGAGCTGGACCGCGACAATGGCCTGTTCGGCGGCGGGTGCTTCGGTGACTCGTACACCCAGGTCAACCGCGTAGGCGAGAAAGATCTCGTTACCCGGACCGGTGAACGGCAGCATGGCTTCTCCAGCGTACTCGCCAGCTTCCACGACCGTCACCGGACCGCGTTCGAGTGTCAGCCCGGTTTCGTTCTTGAAGCGCGCCGTAATCACCGGGTTGACCGGATGCTTACGCCCGTTGTAGATCCGCTCCTTGTGATACCCCTGCCGCGCCTGTAGAATCGGCACCATCGCCGAACGTCCACGCCGCACGGTCACTGGATTGGCCACCGCATAGCTAAAAAACTCTCCCAGGGCCTGGCCAGTGGTGGTAACGGCGGTCGATTCAGCGATGTCGGCCCCCATGACGCGGGTCACCATCCGTTTGCCGGCGGGTGCCGCGGCAAATGCCGGTGCTGCTTCCTCGGGCATCGCCCGCAGGGCCGCCTCGAACGCCACCGGTCCAGCCACCACACGTGCTTCTTCGGTGACAACCGGCCGCTCCGGCGTGTATGGCGTATACAGGTCGTAGATGAAGCTCACCGGCATGCCGGCCACAAACGCCAGCTGGACGTTCTCCAGATCCTCGTCGAACGTGTTGTCGAACAAACCCCAACCCTGCAAAAGAGCCTGGCTGCTGGCGCCAGGATCGTCGGCCACCAGCCGGTAACTCACCCGCCAGGTAGGGCTGGGTGCGATGTAACTCACAACCAGGTTGGTGCGGCCCGGTGCCAGACGGATGGTGACGGCGCGTTTGTTTTCGGCAGCCTTGCTCGTTTCCAGGAAATAGGCCAGGTCTTCGGCGGCGCGCGTGTCGAGCAACGTCAGCTCCATCAGATCGTCCAGCGATATCGACCGCACCTGGGCAGCGGCCGGCACGTAGATCGACAATACGGTGGCCGACATCGGCTCACGTTCAGCGGGGAGGTCAACGCCAACCATCACGCCGGTAAGGGTCTGGCTGGGCGTCACTGCCGTGACCTGGCGACCGCGCAGGTCACGCAGCAGGTCGCGCAGGCTGGCGGTGGTCGACAGCTGAATCGAGGAACGCGCCAGCAGCGACGGTTTGTCCTCGGGCGTCTGATAGTCCATGCCCAGCACCTGACCACCGCCCACGGTGAACGCCGTCAAGCTTTTGAGAATGTCGCTCATCTCGTCTTTCAAAAAGACGAGACTGACGGTGTCTTCGTCCACCGGACCACGCCGCTCGTAGTAGCCGACCCCGTGTTTGTACAGGGTCATTTTGACGATGGGTAAACTTGCCATGGGATCAGGAAAGCCTCGTTTCAGAACTGTGGTGCACACGACATAGATGGTCACCTGGCAGCGCTTTGTTCTTGCACGGCGTACCGGCTTTGGTGATGGCCTGGCAGTATGCGGTGCCGTTGGTGGGTACCGCGATGTGAGTAGACGTCACGGAGCCTGCGGCCTCGGCAGCGGCGGTCGCAGTCAGCGGTGAGCCCGCTGCGACCGGCACGGGAACCGTCGTGCGGCGTTTGCTGCCGTTGGGCTGGCCAGCAGAGGCCGCAGCGGCCGTGGCGGGAACGGCGGGTTTGACAGTCCGTTTGCGCGGTTTGGGTTTGACGGGGGTCGCGGGGGCCTCCAGGTTTCGAGGTGGCGTTTGTTTGGCCAGTGCCTGCAGTCGAACCCACTCCAGCATCTCGCGGAACTCCTGCTCGAAACAGTCGTTGATCGTCTCGGGATCGGGGACGAGCGTAGCATCCGTGGCAATGCCGAGGGTTACCTCGTTGTTATAGCTGAAGATGCTCACCCCCATCCCCATCCGTCCTGACTGCGGCACCCAGAACATGAGGGTATCGATCATGACGCCGGCAAAGTAGATCGCCTGCCCGGGGCCGCGCACGTTGGTCATCACGGCTGTCGATTTGGCGCCAAACATATCCACGAAACGGTCCGAGATCTGCTGCGGTGTCATACCCAGAGCGTTGAGAATCTGGTAGGCCACAAACGCTTCGGGCGTGCTCTTGATGTCATCCATCCGGCGCTTGACTTCTTCCAGACGTTCAATGGGGTCATTGATGTAGATCGGTAGTGACAGGTAGATCAGGCCGAACTTGTTGCCCAGCTTGCGCGCTTCTTCCGGCGGCCGCAGGTCGACCGGTACCATGGCCCGGATATTGACCTCTGCGGTCGGCTCACCACGGTGCTCCATGTACTTGCGCAGTGCACCGGTGACGGCGCTCAGCAGCACGTCGTTGACGGTGCCGCCCATGGCTTTGCCGATCAGCTTGACGTCGCTGAGGGGTATTTTTTGCGACCATGCGGCCCGTTTGCGAACACCGAGCGGCCCTTTGTAGACAGTTTTGGGATCGGGGCTCAACAGCAAGATTTTGCTGAGTGCACCGCCGGCGCTCAACGCATCGGCCGCCAGGTCCACGGCATGTCCCGGGTTGAAGATCGATTCCAGGCCTTCATGCACCACCGTGCCGGTGATGTGCCGGGTGGTGCTGAGCACGTTCGAACTGAGCCGCAGCAGCCCGCCCAAGAGCCCACTTGACCCGTGCCGTTTGGGCAGCGACTGCAAGACATCCTGCGCCGAAGGCCAGGGTGCGTCGGCATCGGTATCGGTCAACGACATCAGCACGTACATCAGTGCCGTGCCGTCGCCGACGCAGTGGTGAATACGTAGGATCACGGCACAGCCGGTGCCGACGTTATCGATCAGGTGAAGATGCCACAGCGGCTTGGAAAAATCGAGGGGGGTACTCGTGATGTCGCTGACCATCTCCTGCAGTGCGGTCTGGTCACCGGGTGGCGGCAGCGCAACCCGGTGGAGATGTGCATCCAAATCGAACTTGGGGTCACTGACCCAATAGGCGCGCAGGCCCTGCTGGGAGATTTTGTGTTTGAAGCGTGGGAACGCACCCACCATACGGTACTTGATCGTATCGCGCACCCGTTCAAAGTCCAATGGCTGCCCGAAAATGTACATCCCCGTGATCATCATCAGATTCGTCGGGTCTTCCATGTGCAGCCAGGCCGTGTCGACGTTATTCAGCGGGATTCCTACACGAATGTTGTCAGCCATTTCTCGTTACCCCTTCCCGATGCAGCAGCGGTCGTTGGCTGCCCTTGATCGTTGCAGACCTGTCTTCTCAACTATAAAACAATCGTCCAAGAAAGTCAATCATCACGCCTTGCAGCAAGTTTACAGGCTTGCCTGGCGGGTGTCAAGCCGCTTTTTGCCGCAGGCTACTACCCGTGGTACGATTAGCCCACTGGAGGATGCACGATGTCCGATTCCCGCGTGGCGCCAGTTCCCCAGCCGGATAACCACACCCCCACCGCGGGCAGCGCAAGGGACGTGCCAATTTTGGTCGAGCTGCCGCCCGGCATCGATGCCAGCATGGAGGGTGCACTCCGTTCGGCCGTCACCTCGGCTGTGGCCGGCAGCGGTTACACGGTGCACGTCACAAACCCTCGTGTGGCGGTACCATCGGTTGCCGCCAATCCTGCGCCCCCGGCCAATCCACGTCTCTCGGTGGTGCTGCCGGTCTTCAACGAAAGTGACAACCTGCCAGAGCTGATCCGCCGGCTAAAGGCCGTGCTCGAAACGCTGGGCGAGACCTACGAAGTGATTTACGTCGACGACGGCAGCCAGGATGGGTCGCCCGGTATTCTGCGGTCCATGCAGACCCATGATCCGTGCATGCGGGTCGTATGCCTGTCACGCAACTTTGGTCACCAGGCAGCGATCAGCGCGGGCATCGACCATGCGCGCGGTGACGTCATCGTGGTGATGGATGCCGACTTGCAGGACCCACCGGAGGAAATTCCCAACCTGCTGGCCCATTGGCACCAGGGTTACCAGGTCGTGTATGCGGTTCGCCACCAACGGAAGGAAGGTTTGCTCAAACGCAGTGCCTACGGTTTTTTCTACCGGTCACTGCACCAGGTGGCCAGCGTCGAAATACCACTGGACGCCGGTGATTTCTGTGCGATCGACCGCCAGGTGGCGGACGTCCTGCGCAGCATGCCCGAACGCAATCGTTTTATCCGCGGGATACGCAGCTGGATCGGTTTCCGGCAGATTGGCGTACCGTACAACCGCGCCGCACGCTACGCTGGCAAACCGAAATACAGCCTGTTCAAGCTCACTCGCCTGGCGCTGGATGGTTTCTTCTCCTTTTCTTACCTGCCGCTGCGTCTGGCATCGCTGCTGGGTCTCCTCGTGTCGATCGCTGGTTTCGTACTCGCCGTGTGGACGATCTACAAACGCCTGGTGCTGCCCGAATTTCCCTCCGGGTTTGCGACGATTGTGGTGGGCATGATGTTTCTGGGCGGTATCCAACTGCTGGCCCTGGGTATGATCGGCGAGTACGTCGGCCGCATCTTCGACGAAGTCAAACAGCGGCCGCTCTATGTCGTTGGCGAGCGTTGGGGCTTTGACCAGCCGTCTGATTTTCCATCGCACCACGAGTAGTCCATGCGGTTGCTGATGCTGGACAACGAATACCCACCCCTGGGTGGTGGCACCGGGGTGGTCAACTATCACCTGCTGACCGAATTCAGCCGCCTGACCAGCCGCTCGATCGAGGTGGACCTGGTGACATCGAGCCGCACGCGGGCCACGTACGAATATGAAGAGATCACGCCGGCGATTCGTTTGCACAAGGTGCCGGTCGACAACCACAACATTCACCACTCGACCAACGTCGAGCTGCTGCGCTATGCGGCACGTGGATACCGGTATGCGCGCCGCCTGCTGCGCCAGCGACCCTATGACCTGGTGTTCGCCTTTGCGGGTGTGCCGGCCGGTGGTATTGCGCTGGGTCTGCGCGTCACCGCCGGGCTGCCCTACGTCGTTTCGCTGCAAGGCCCCGACGTGCCAGGATTCGAAGACCGCTACCGCCTGGTCTACCGCGTCCTGACACCATTCATCCGCCAGGTGTGGCGGCATGCCGCGGCCGTACTGGCCATCAGCCAGCGCCACCGGGCCCTGGCCTGGCAAACCATCCCCGGTCTTCCCATCGACATCATTTACAATGGGGTCGACCTCACCCAGTTCAGCGCGGTCGATCACACCGCGCGCACAAGCGAGGCACCGGTGCGCATCCTGTGTGCCGCCCGCCTGATCGAACGCAAAGGCCAGCACCACCTGCTGGCGGCGGCACAGATCCTGAAACAACGTGGCATCGACAACTTCCGGGTCGTTTTTGCCGGCACGGGTGATTTCGAGCCAACACTCCGCCAGCAGGCACGGCAAT
>JAYRNS010000699.1:0-1570 GCA_041912075.1 Anaerolineae bacterium | reverse complement strand
TTGCCCAGCTGTTGGGCTGTGCCTGGTCCAAAGATGATGCGGGCCGCCGTGGCAAACTCGAACATCATCGGGTCACCAGCCTGCGTCATCCGGGTAGAGATTGTGGTATTTGAGGCTGGTGCGCGGGGTGGCCATCATCCCCGCCACCGCATCACGCCAGGTCGCATAATGGGCGGTGTCCTTGTGCCGTGCGGGGTCGGCGGCGCTGCGGTAGACCTCAACCAGCACGAAGTGGGTGGGGTCATCCATATCCTGGATGACGTCGAAGCGGGCAATCCCTGGCTCCAGCACACTGCTGCCGGCGTTGACCAGGGTAGCCGTCTTAAAATCTTCGACAAATTCGGGTTTGACGTGGACATCGACGTGAGCAATAAACATACGATCTCCTTGGTTATTCTGCCAGAGCGGGCGCACCAGCCAGCCAGTGACGCACGAGCGCGACGGCCGCTGCCAATTCGGACCCAACCTCCAGGTGCGCCAGCCGGCTGTCAATCAGACGGTCGGCCGCCCGCAGCATGGCAGCCTGGTCTTCCGGCCCCATGTCCTGGTCGAACTGCGTGAGCGCCCGGCGCACGTGCGCCGGATCGGCAGCCAGCAGACGGCTGTTTTGTGTTGTCGTGCTGCGCCCAACCGAGAGGACGCCGGCGACCCTGGCCTGTGTGACGGGTGCGCCGGGGTGGATGGCGGCGGTGCGAATCCGCAGCTTGGTTTCACCGTTGAGCTGGGCCACGGGTGTCACAGACGAGAGTTCCGGGAAGAAACGCACCGCATCGGGCAGCAGGTGCAGGTGCCACGGGTTGCCCCAGGCGTGCAGCGGCTGCTGGTTTTCTTCCAGATAAACCACATCCTCGGCCAGCAGCCGCATCCCCGCACGCACCGCGGCGTACGCCAGGGTCGACTTCCCTGCGCCGTTGTGCCCGGTGAGCAGGACACAGCGATCGCCGTCGACCAGGCCGGCTGCGTGCAGGGTGGCGCGCCGGTAGCGGGTAGTCAGGTACAGACCGAGGCATTCGACGAAGCCGACCTGGGCAAAAAGACGGTCATCGAGCAGGGCTGGGGTCAAATAGGCACAGGCAAAGCCGGACGCACGATCGGCAAACCCCAGGCTGCCGCCCACGGCCAGGACAAAATAATCACCCGCGGCGCGGAAGACCGGTGCCGGCCGCACACCGCTCGCCGGCGCTTCCGGTGCGTGGTGCAAAAAGAGCTGCAGATGCAGGGCATCCTGCCGGGCAGCTGGCTCGCCCCACCCGCCAAACGAGTCGGCCGCCAATTCGGCGAGGGCAGGTGCGTTGCTCGTGACTGCCAGTGGTATCCCCAGCACGTTGTAACGGGCCATAAGCGGCGCCGGCACGTTGCGCCACAGCTGGTCAGGCGCCGGTGCATACGCATACCCGCCAATCGTCTGCCAGGGGAAAACGGCCGGATCAAACTGTGCGTTTGAAGACATTGACATAAGTCGTGATGCCGAGCTCCTCCCTATCGATTCGCCGCCCATTCTACCACATCATCCCCCAATCCAAAATCGCCAATCCAAAATCCAAAATCGCCAATCCAAAATCCAAAATGG
>JAYRNS010000698.1:0-1827 GCA_041912075.1 Anaerolineae bacterium | reverse complement strand
CGTCGGCCAGGGCGTCGGGCCAGGTAAAGTCGCTCTCTTCCGACGGCGTCATCATACCGCTGACCAGCCAACCGTGGACGGGGCGTACGGGGTAAGTGATGGGCACGTTGAGTACACCGACCTGCACACCAGCCTGGCTCAGATGCTCCCACAGCAGGGGGGCGCGAATCGCCGAAGCGTTGACAAAGCTGCGTTCGAGGGACCGATTGAGTGTACGCTGGAAGGCAAACACGCCGTGGCGGCCCGGATTCAAACCGGTCATGAAGCTGCTCCATGCCGGCGCCGTCAGAGGGGGCAGCGTCGAACGCAGCGGTGCACGTGCTCCCTCGTGCACCAGGCGCGCGAGATGGGGCATCCAACCTTGGGCCATCATCGGTTCCAGCAGATCCCAGGTGCCACCATCGAGGCCGATCACAATGACGCGTGACCGCATGGTTGGCTCAGGCATCGACCTGCCTCACTGGTGGATCGACTTTGAATAATTTGCGCCGGATCCAGCGCAAACGCTTGGGAAATGTCACCATCGTCACGATCGCCTCCAGCTCTTTTGGATCGAACACCCGGAACAGCAGTATGGCCACCAGAAACGACAGCGTACCCAGGCCTGCAGCCACAAACACGTTGGCCGACTGCAGCAAATAGAACGCGCCAGCAGTCACGACACAAGCTGCCCCGACCTTGACCAACATCCCCACCAACCGGCGGCGGTTGAAATACGACAGCATGGCCACGAAACTCACACAGAACACAAATCCTTCGGCCAGCATGATGCCATACGCCACACCGAGCGCCTGATACGTAGGCACCAACCACAGCCAGGTGGCCAGCGCACCCATGACAAAACCGATCCCCAGACCCCACGCTACGATCCACTGCCGGCCAACGGCCAGCAGCGACGCTTCGAAGTACTGGTTGGTAAACGTCAGCACGACGATCCAGCCGAACACACCCAGCACGGCTGCCGAGCCGCTCAGATCGCTGCCCAGCAGCAGGTGCGTGATCGGCTCAGCCAGGGCGGTGACCATCACCGCCAGGAAAAGGCTGACCGTAATGAACAACTTGAAGCTGCGGTAGAGTGTGCTGCGAAAGCGTGTCATATCCTGCTGGGCCTGTTCGGACATGACGGGCAGCAGGGCACCGACCAGCGAAGCCGGTACGATGCGCAGCTGCTCCACCAGCCGCAGTGGACCGTAGAGCAGGCCAGCGGCCAGGTCGCCGCTGCCGGCCAATCTGGCGTTCAGGGTGATCGTCAGCAGCACGATGCCGCCACGCCAGATAAACCGCCGCAGGACGAGGTTGATCCCCACAGGAACCGACTCCCGCAGCAGATACCACATCTCGCGCCAGTTACGGCTGAGGTGTTCAGTCAGGAAACGTCTGCGGCTGATGAACCAGGCCATGACCAGGCGTACGAAACTTGCCAGCAGCCGCGCGGCAAACAGCCCGATCAGACCCATGTTGAAATAGATCGCGACCAGACACAGCGCCACCGTCAAGACCTGGGCGGAAATGATGATAAACGCCTGGTACTGCATCTGCTGGAAACCGCGATACACCGCGGTAAAGACCTCGGCCAGGTTGAAGAATACCTGCGCGATGGCGAAAAAGAAGATGGCCCACCACAGCTCTTGATCGGCGTTGGTGGCGAGCCCGGCCATGATCACCACCACGAGCATCAACACCGACAGCATCAGCCGCAGCGTCCACGTTCCATCCAGCGGTGCGGCGGCGCTCTCTTTGTCACGCGCAATCTCGCGCACCAGCACACGCGAGTTGCTGAACTCCGTGATCATGATGGCCAGCTCGATGAACGAGATGACGTAGCCG
>JAYRNS010000697.1:0-3380 GCA_041912075.1 Anaerolineae bacterium | reverse complement strand
CACTCGGCGAGCAGCGCCTGCAGACGTGGCGGGTCGGGGAGGGTGGTGCCATCGGTTTCGACGTGAAACGGGGCCTGGCCGGTTTGAGCGGCAAAAATGCGTGTGCTCGTCGTCGTGACGACACGTAAACCGCGGGCGACCAGCTCCGACGCCAGCCGGAACATGGCGGTCGTCTTACCACCACCGCCGGTGAAACTAACGACATCGCCCGCGCCGACACGGAGGGCATGATGTAGCTGCACGGCTCAACCTGTTCGTCTGTCTGATGATAGGCACCAGCCGGTCGATCCTGTTGAGGACCGCGGCACACCGGTGGCCCAGTATACCATAGACCGGTCGAATCGTCTATCACGAAGCTGCTGGTGAGGCCGGCGGCCTCATGTTTTCTACAAGAAACTCGACGGTGCGGCACTGTGCCTCCGTTGGGGGAAAGTTTCTCATTGCCTTCGCGCCAACAATGCTTCGAGCACGCCACCCGCCACCGCCAGCGATTTTTCGGAGATGGTGAAACAGTGATCTGGCTCGCTGCGCGGATCCAGATCGCCGATCTTCAGACCGGCGGGGACCAGGAGGGTGGGATGGACCAGGCCGCGCAGGACGCCGGCAAAGGGTGCGGTGACCGGCATGCCGTCACGCTCATACGGCTGCCGTGCAATCATCGCAATAGCGGCACCCTGCGTCACCACCTGGCCAATGCCAACGCTGGGTGTGACGAAGCCGGCGACCGGCGCCCGCAGCACGCGCGTGACCGTGTACCCTTCGATGGCACCGGGGGTGCCGGTGTCGGGCAGGGCGCGGCCGTGCCAGATGACACGGCCCAGGGTGTGACCGCGATGGGTTTCGATCACCGCATGACAGTCACGGCCGGCCTCGAAACCCGGACCTAAGGCAATCACGAGGGGCGCGTCGGCCAGGGATGTCCCGGTGTTGGTTTTCGCCATGATGGCATCCACGATCGCGTCCGGTGCGAGACCGGCACGCGTGGACGCGTCGGGTTCGACGAGGACCGGGATATGGTCGCTGGCCAACGCGGCCTGGACATCGGCCAGGGTCACCGCCCGCACCGCCGTCACACCTTCGACGGCGGTGACGCCAGTGTAAACTGCTTCGGCAAAACTGACTGTGCGCCGGACGGCCAGTGGATAGGCCAGCTCGGTCATCACCACCGGGAAGCCGCAGCGATACAGACGAAAGGCCACGCCCGACGCCAAATCGCCGGCGCCCTTGATGAGCACCAGTGGCCGCGCGTGCATCAATCTGTGCTTTCCGCCGCTGCTTGGGCGAGGCCCTGCCACACCCGCTCGGGCGTCAAGGGCAGGTGATCGAACCAGACACCGGTCGCGTCATGGATGGCGGCCGCCAGCGCGGGTGCCGTCGGAATGAACGGCATTTCGGCCATGCCGCGTGCACCGAGTGGCCCTTGGGGATCGGGGATTTCGAGAATGATGGGATCGACCGTATCGGCGACGTCCGCAATCGTGGGGATCAGGTAGGTGCTCAGACGGTCGGTGAGCACGTGACCATCGACCTGTTTGAACTCCTCGGTCAGCACCCAGCCCAGCGACTGCGCGACGGCCCCCTCGATCTGGCCCTGCACCTGCTGCGGATTGATGGCGCGGCCCACGTCGTTGACCGAGATCAGGCGGCGAACGTGCACCTGCCCGGTCTCGATGTCGACGTCGACGTCGGCGGCCTGGGCGCAGTAACCGTAGGTGATGTTGGGGTCACTGGCACCGGTCTCTTTGTCGTAACCCGTCGTGGCGCGTGGCAGGTAGCGGTGGCGCACGATGATGGGCCGTTCTTCTTCGGCATCCCAACGTGCCTGCGCCGCCTGGGCCGCCGCGATGATTGCGTTGCCGGCCATAAACGTCAAACGGCTGGCCGAGGTGCTGCCGCTGTTGTCGGTCAGTGCGGTGTCGGACGCGACCAGTTCGACGCGTTCGATGGGCACCTGCAGCGTCTCGGCAGCGATCTGGCGCATGGCGCTGTGAGCGCCCTGGCCAACGTCGGCGCCGGCGTGGTGCACGACCACACGTTCGATCTCGCCCATACCGTGCAGCTCGATGGTGGCGTAACACTCGTCGACGAAGCCGAGACTGAAGCCGACGTTTTTGTAGGACAGGGCAATGCCCAGCCCGTGCTGGCGTGTGGCGGGCAGCGCATCGAGCGACGTGGGCAGGCGGGATCCAGGCGCCGCCGGTTCACGGCGCGGGGCCGGCGCCTGCCAGCCAGCCGGGGTTTCGATCCAGCCGGCGGCCACGGCACAGCGCGCCAGGACGTCGTGCGCCGTGCAGCCAGGGGGGATGCGGCTGCCGGTCGCCAGGTGGCTGCCTTCGCGCAGGACGTTGCGCATCCGCAGCTCAACCGGGTCGATACCTAGCGCGGCAGCGAGGTGGTTGATCTGCATTTCGGCGGCGAAGTGTCCTTGCGGTGCGCCAAACCCACGAAAGGCCCCACTTGGCACGTTGTTGGTATAGACGGTGCGCGCATCCACCAGGACGTTAGGGATGTCGTAGGGACCCAGGCACATCAGCGTAACGTTGCCCAGGACTTTGGTGCTGGTGTAGGCATACGCGCCTGCATCGGACGTCACGTCCACGGCGGCGGCGAGGATGCGGCCCTCACGGCTGGCACCCCACGTGGCCTGCAGGACCATGGGGTGGCGCTTGTGGTGCCCGATGATCGACTCCTCGCGGCTCCAGACGATTTTGACCGGGCGGTGGATGCCGCGCTGGTGCAAACGCCAGGCTGCCAGCGCGAGAATGATCTGGACCGACATGTCTTCCCGTCCACCAAAGGCACCGCCGATAGCCGGGTAGATCACGCGAACCTGGTCACGCGGCAGCCCGAGCGCATGTGCAATTTGCGCCTGATCTTCGTGAACCCACTGGCCAGCCACGAATACCGTAACAACCCCCGCACCATCCACCGTGGCCACGCCGGCTTCGGGCTGGAGGTAAGCGTGCTCCTGGGCGTGGGTAGTGTACGTATGCGACACGACTACGTCGGCCGCAGCCAGCGCACGCGCCACGTCACCGCGCCGGATGTGATAGGTGTGCAGGACGTTGCTGCCTTTTGTGGTGTGCACCAATGGACTACTGGGGACCATCGCTTGTTGCGGGTCCGTAACGACCGGCAGATCCTCGTAGTCGACTTCGATGAGCGGCAGGGCCGCGGCCGCCGCGGCGGCTGATTCAGCGACTACCAGCGCGATCTGGTCACCGACGAAACGCACGATGTCGCTGCCCGGTTTCGTATTGACGTCGTCCAGCGGGCCGCACAGCACGGGTTGGTCAGGCAGGATCAGCCCATATTCGTTGTTGGGCACGTCGTGCGCGGTAAAGACGGCGACCACGCCAGGCGCCGCGGTCGCCGCGGTG
>JAYRNS010000696.1:0-3071 GCA_041912075.1 Anaerolineae bacterium | reverse complement strand
CCTGGCATTGATGCTGCTCCTGGCACCGGCCATCGGTCTGCTCGACTTTATGTGGGGCCGCAAGCTCTTCGACCCGGTGGAGGGCGACCCGGGCAAGATCGTGACGATGTTCTTTATGCTGGGGCTGATTACGATTTTGATCGGTGCGTTGAGCTCGGTGCTGCAAATCGTCAAAGAAGAAGAAATCTACAAACGCGAACGTGCGGTGGGGCTCAAGGTCGGACCCTACATCCTGTCCAAGGTGTGGATCGGGGTCATCCTGGCCTTTTACCAGGCAGCCGTGCTGCTCTTTTTCCGCCAGCTGTTTGTCAACCCCGTGATGCCCGGTCCCATTTCGTACGTGGCGATGTATATCACACTTTTCCTGGGCACGTTGTCTGGTTATCTGTTTGGTCTGGCCATTTCGGCCAGTGCGCCCAACATCAACGTAGCCCTGCTGCTGGTGATTGGCGTCCTGGTGCCGCAGTTTATGTTTGCCGGCGCGCTGCTGCCCCTGGACATGATACCGGGCGGCGAGACGATCAGCGCCATTGCGTCGACACGCTGGGCGTTCGAGTCCATGGTCAAGATTACCGGTTTCGGTGACGTGGTGGTCAACGATCCGTGTTGGGATGAGCGGCCCAAGAATGACGCCAATGGTGTGGTCGGCTGGAACACCATGCTGAAGATGTCTGACGCAGAGAAACAACAGGCCGGCTGCGTCTGCATGGGATCGGCGATGTTCGAGCAGTGTGCAAGTTTCCCCGGTATCAAGAGCAAGGATTATTACGACGCCGACGCTGAGCTGGCCTTGAGCCAGCCCGAACCGCTCAAACCGCCCACGCCGACCGCCTATCCGTCACCAACTCCCTATCCATCACCGACGCCACTGCCCACACCTGGCAACCCGCAGGGGTTCAACAAATACATGGACGACATGCGCAGCCAGGGTGCCGCCTACCAGGACACCCGCGAACGGCAGGGAAGCGACTATCAGGACCAACGTGAACAGCAGGGCGACGAATACGCCGATGCGATGACGGCGTATGGAGACGCCAAGGCCGAATGGCAGCGCACCCGTGAACAGGCGATCCAGAGTGCGGAAGGGGTGATGAAGAACATCGTGCAGAACTTCGGTCGCTCTTTCAGGGGCACGGTTCTGACCCGCTGGTTCGCCATGGGCACGATCATGCTCGTGCTGCTTGGTTTGATCTACTTCTTTATGCGGCGTAAGGACGTGGTGTGATCCCAGGTATGTGATCACCCAAAGAGGGCGCCATGGCATTTCTGACCGGACGATACCTCGGTAAATACGCCATCCAGACCGAAATCGGCCGCGGCGGTATGGGGATCGTCTACAAAGGTTTCGATACGGTGCTCCAACGACCGGTGGCGGTCAAGGTGCTGCCGCCGGCGTTGGCCGTCGACCAGGACTTCGTGCGTCGTTTTCAGCGGGAGGCCATCCTGGCGGCCCGCCTGCACCATCCCAACATCGTGATCGTGCACGACGTGGGCGAACAAGAAGGTATCCACTACATCGTGATGGACTTTCTGAGCGGGCAGACCCTGGATGCCTGGATGCAGCAGCAGGGACCCATGCCCCCAGTGCAGGCCAATCCCGTCGTGCAGCAGATCGCCTCGGCCCTCGACTACGCCCACGACCAGGGCATCATCCACCGTGACATCAAACCGTCCAACATCATGCTCGGCGCCAACGGGCACGTGACGTTGATGGACTTTGGGCTGGTGCGCGCGACCGAGGGCACCGGCGTCACCCGCAGCGGTATTCTGATCGGCACACCCGAATACATGGCACCCGAACAGGTTATGGGGCAGCCCGCCGATCAGCGCACCGACGTGTACGCCTTTGGGGTGGTTGTGTACCAATTGCTGACCGGGCAGGTGCCATTTCCCCGGACCACGCCGCCGGCGATCTTCCACGCGCACGTCTACGAGTCACCGCCGCTGCCGCACAGCCTGCGCCCTGACCTGACGCCAGCGATCGAGACCGTTGTGCTCAAGGCGCTGGCCAAGCAGCCGGCACAGCGATATGCCCAGGCTGGCGCGCTGGCGGCTGATTTTGCCACCGCGCTCGAAGTGAAAACGCCGGGGGCCGCGCTGGCGGTGGTGACACCGGTTGCGGCGGCAACGGCTGCACCAGCGACCGTATCACCGTCTCCGTCGCCGCGCCGGGCGGGTACGCCACCGCCGGCGGGTGCCGGACGGCCGCCCGCGCCACCACCCGCTGCGGCGGCGGGACGGCGACGTTCCTGGCTGCCCCTGTTGATCGGGCTGACGGCTGGCGCCCTCCTGATGGTCGCCGCGGCATTGGTGCTGACGTTGGGTCGTGGTCAACCACCCCCCACGGCCGGGAGCACGCGCACCACGCCGGCATCACTGGCAGTCGTCTCACCCACGTCGCGGCCAACGCAGGCCGCGGTCGTCCTGCCCACTGCCACCCATCCGGCAACACCGGTGCCAAAGCCCACGCAGACACCCACATCCAAACCCACAACTGCACCGCCTACCCGGCCCCCACCGCCAACCGCCACCGCCGTGCCCACGGCGACGCCTATCCCACCCCCCTCGCCCACGCCACCGCCACGCCCCACCACGCCGCCACCCCCGGCACGCCCTGGTTCGGTGCTGGATGGCGAACAAGACCTGACCTGGCGGCGCGGCGACCAGCCGTATGGCACGCTGACCCGCAGCAGCGAACAGGCGTACGCGGGCAAGGGTGCGTGGAAGCTGGATTATGATTTTCCGGCGGTGGCAGACAATTTCGTCGTCTGGCAGCTGCGGCCGGCGGTGCGTTTGCCCAGCCAGGCCACGGGTCTGACGGCCTGGGTGTACGGGGATGGTTCCGGGCACTTTCTCAACGTCTGGCTGATGGACGCGGGGAATGAGGTGCGTGCCTACAGCTTTGGCCGCATCAACCACCAGGGCTGGCAGCAGATGACCGCGCCGTTCGTCGACCAGGCGGGCTGGCCCAATGGTCACATCAGCGGGCCGGACAACGGCCGTCTCGACGCCCCGGCTGCGCTGTACGGCCTGGTGCTGGACGGTGTGCCGGATGGACAGGCCAGCCAGGG
>JAYRNS010000695.1:0-1927 GCA_041912075.1 Anaerolineae bacterium | reverse complement strand
GGTCGATCGATGCACCGGATTCGCACAGGGCGAGCGCCTCGTCGCAATGCGACGCCTCGAGGATCTCGAGGTCGTCGGCCAGCCGGCGCAGCAGCAGTCCCACCCCTTCACGGAAGAGTGGGTGGTCGTCGACGATCAGGATCTTCATCTCAAGGCCCGCGGCCGACATTCTGCGCGGTGCAGCAGGACTCTTGCACCCTTGGCAAGAGGTCGGGCGCCCGACTTTTCTTCCCCCTGCCTCAGCATGGCTCCTGACGACGCATCGGCCAGCGACATGCCGAGCTAGAACTGGATTCGGTTGAAGGTCATCGGGTGCGCTCCGTGGTCGAATACACCCAGACTACGAGGCCAGCAGCCATCGCATGAGCCTGGCTGAGGCAGATTTCTAATCAAGTGCTGCGTTGCCAAATCCTATACGACGCTTTGGTCACCTGCACGTCGTTCGGCTACCTCAAACGGCTCTCTATATCGGTAAATCATCCGCATCGCTGAATGCGTCACCCGAACGACTCATCCATCTAGTGGGTGTTGCACGCGCCTCGGCCGCATTACTCTCTACATGCGAGTGCATCGATCTGATGGTAGCTGGATTCTGTGTTGACGAGCGAAGGGGCACGGATGGTATCAGAGTTGCTGCCGCACCGGTCCGTCTCTGCCTTGTTCGCCATCTTTCCATTCGCCGTCTTGTCGACGATGGAATCGGGCGCGGTGACTCGACACAAGTGACCGATAAACCTTGTCTGCAGACCTCCTAATTTGCAGCCCGGAGAGTGCACGCGCCGAGGTACAGCCTTGAGGAGGCTTTGAAATGTTCAAATTTTCATTTCCCAAAATCATCAAACTCACTCCGGTATGTGGCTACTTGTGTTTGATTGCGCCGACGGCTACTGCTGGTTTCATTACTTTCCACGATTTGACGGACATCGTGACTGTTAGTACTGACTTGGGCAGCCGCGTGATCGTTGGCAACAACTGCGGGACGGGCGAAACCTGCACCGTCACGCTATCCGGGCCCGCCGAGGCGCGGCGGGCGACGGGTTGGGATTCAGGTTTCAATATCTATGAACCCGGCAGCAACAAGCAAATCGTCAGCGATATACTAAGAATCTCGACCACTACTAATAACATTGATGAAACTATTTTTGAAATTACCTTTACTTCCGATTCAGATGGGGCGCCGCTGTCGCCGGTGGCGGGGCTAAACGGAGTGGAAGAAAGTGGAGCGGTTCAGTTTGGTGGTTCGATTACATGGGGTGCACCGGGCGTGCCGACCATTTTTGACACCATACAATTTCAATCCGACGTTGAAGCGGCCCCTGAACCATCGACACTGCTGTTGGTGGGTTCAGTCGTCGCCGTCGCATTCGCAAGATCGCGTGTGCGCCGTCGCGTGCGGCCATCGGCGCGCTAGCGTTGTGAATTCTTCTGCCTGATCTGAGCCTGAATACGTGACCCCGCCGCTCGCCGCTGCGGCCAAGCCGTTGATGTGATGGGGGAATTGCTCAGAGTTGGTCCTGACGGCCGGCGCGCATCACCCTGCGGCTGAGTTGCGGTTGGGTATCTTTTGCAGTACCGCCAATCCCGCTCGAACCCATGCGTCAGTTGATCGTCAAGCAGCTCGACTATGACCGCACCCCGGTCGCCGGCTTGGCGGTGGTGGGCCAGTACCTGAAGGCCGTGCAGCCAGCGCTCGGTCGGCTCGATGCTGCGCTGCCCGTCAAGGGCGGCGTGGCCAACAGCGACATCGTGCGCAGCTGCCTCGGGCTGCTGGTGCAGGGCAAGGTACGTATTCAGCCGGGGTGGGACGCAATGCCGCTGCGGCTGCACACCACCCGGCGGCGTCGTCAGCTCACGGCTTGACCGCGATCTTCAGCACCCCGTCGCGCTGGTGGGCGAACAGGTCGTAGGCGGCGACGATGTCGTCGAG
>JAYRNS010000694.1:0-2450 GCA_041912075.1 Anaerolineae bacterium | reverse complement strand
CTGGGCTACGCGGCGCAGTACGGCCCTGCCACTGGTCCGGCCCGCGCCCGCCTGGCCCAACTCCAGCTGCCCAACGGCGGGTGGGAGTTTGCGACCGGTTTCGGTGCCGACACCAACACCACCGCCGTGGTCACCCAGGCCCTAATCGCTGCTGGCGAACCAGTCACGTCGCCGGCGATCCAACGTGGTCTGCTGTTTCTGCGCGGCCAGCAGAACCCTGACGCCGGTTTTCCCTACCAGGTACCGTGTGGTTACCCCGGCTGCGCCGGCAGTGACCCCAACTCGACAGCCTACGTCGTGCAAGCCCTGGCCGCGGCCGGCGAAAATCCCGATGGGTGGGCGTGGAGCCGCCACTTCACCGCCACCAACACGATTACCCTGACCGTGCATACGCCGCTGGATACGCTGTTGGCATGGCAGAGCGACGCCGGTGGGTTTGCCGGCTTCAGCGGGCCGAACGATCTCTATGCAACCGTGCAAGCCGTGCCAGGTGTGGCCGTGCGATCCCAACCGATGGCGTGGCGCGCGACGTGGTTTTTGCCGGGGGTACGGAGTACGGAGTAGGGAGTAAGGAGTAGGGAGATGGAAGGTGGGTGGGTGCGGGTTTTGCCGCGGGGACGGGTGCGGGGGGTAGTTTTCCTCGGCGTGGCGTTGATCGTCGCTGGTATCAGCCTGATGGTGGGATGGGATACGCAGGCGCAGACGGTCAATCGGGCCGGGCTGGTGGTGCAGTTTGGAGATGGTTCGGTGCAGACGTACTGCATCCAGTTTTCGTCGCCGTCGATCACCGGCTACGACCTTCTGCAGGCAACCGGCAACCTACAGGTGATCTACGACACAGCCAATTCTGGCCTGGGTGCGGGGGTGTGTAAGATCAACAACGATGGCTGCAACTTTCCCCTGCAGGACTGCTTCTGTCAATGCCAGGGGGTCAACTGCGTATACTGGTCCTACTTCCACCTGGGCACCGACAACCAGTGGGACTACTCAGAGGCAGGTGCGTCAAGTTACACCTTGCAGAACGGCAATGTGGACGGCTGGCGCTGGGGGACCGGCGACCTGACCACAGCGCCGCCGCCGCCCGTCTACACCTTTGACCAGCTGTGCAGCACAACCGGAACCGCGACCCCGACGCCCACCCCGTCACCAACCACGTCGGGCACGCCCTCCGTAACCCCCACGCGCACCCAGACACCCACACCGACGTTTACTCCCGGTGTCGTGCAGGTCCAGTTTGCGGCCAACCCGACGACGTTGACCAGCGGCCAATGCGCCATCGTCAACTGGCGTGTGACTGGACCCTGGACGGCGATTTATCTGGACAATGCGCTGGTGCAGCCGGAGGAACAGCGCCAGGTTTGCCCTGCCCAGACGCAGACGCTGACCCTGCGTGCCGAGTATGCGGGCGGAGCCGAGACACGAACGTTGAGCCTGCAGGTGACGGGTGCGGTGCCAACCGCTGCGGCCACGACGCCGTTCGTAGCACCCACGACACCGCCCCCGCTGGTTACGACGCCGCCCCCGCCGCCACTTACGCCGCTGACCACCGCCAGCCCAACCACGGTGTTGGCTACCGCCACGCCTACCATGCCGCCAGTCGTCGAGTCGCCAACGGTTTCCGCGCCGCCCGGTGGCACGACGGTCACTGCGATCGTGCCACCGGGCACGGTTGTGGCTGCCACCAGCACGCCGGACAGCCGGGTCGCGCTGGCACCCGGTGCACCCCCCAATGAGGACAGCGCCGCGGCCGCGCCAGAAACAGCCAACGCGCCCGAAGAGGATGTACCACGCCTGCTGCTGCAGTACACGTTGTTTATCGTCATACTGGGTGTCTTAGGGGCCGCCGGCGTATTCTTGTTGTGGCGACGCAGCCACGTCAGCGACGAATGAGCGACATCTTTCACCCAGTCGCCTGGCTGCTCTGGTTGGCAGCGGCGGGTTCAGCGGCGCTGCTGACGCGCAACCCGTTGTATACGACGATCCTGCTGGTCACCACGGGTCTGACCTACGCGGTGCTCCGCCGTATCGCGCCGCAGCCCACGCAGGGCTGGAATCTGTTCCTGCGCGCCGGTCTGGTGTTGGTCGTGATTACGATTGTGTTCAACGCGCTGACGGCGCATTTTGGCCGGATGGTTCTGTGGCAGCTGCCGGCGAGCTGGCCGGTGATTGGCGGTGACATTACGGTCGAGGCGATTTTGTACGGCATTGCGACCGGCATGGGTCTGTTCGTGCTGTTGTTGATTTTTGCCACCTTCAATGTCGGCATCGACCAGGCGCGCCTCCTGCGTATGACGCCGCGCTCGTTTTACGTGATCGGTGTGGTGACGTCGATCGCAGTGACCTTTGTGCCGCAGATGCTCGTGCGGCTGCAAAATATCCGCGACGTCCAGCGTTTGCGAGGTCACCGGCCGCGCGGGATACGTGACCTTGGGCCGCTCTTTTTGCCCTTG
>JAYRNS010000693.1:0-2438 GCA_041912075.1 Anaerolineae bacterium | reverse complement strand
ACCAGATGGACGCCGATCCGAGCGTCTGTTACCTGGTCGCCGTCTTCGAAAGCCGCGACGCCTATTGGGCCAACGCCAACAGCCCGGAACAGCACGAACGCTACACCCAAATGAGCGCCATGTTCACGTCCGACCCGGAATGGCACGACGGCGAAATCGTGGATATGGTGGCCTGAAATATAGATGCCATCTTTCTAAAAGATGGCATCTATATTTCAGGCCAAAAACACATCGTCCTCCACCTGCCGCCCGCCGTTGACCAGGCTGTAGACCCGGTACAACGTCTGGACGCCCCAGAGACGAGCCTGTACGTCCTCCGACACATCGGCCAGGGCTTCGATGATGCCCTGCACCTGGGTCTGATGACACAGCACGGCCTGCCAGGCCGTGCGCCAGTGGGCCGTGGCGTCGATGCGGGTGGTGATGGCCCAGTCGGGCCAGCCCGTGTGCTGCCGTTCGATGCCATCCACCGTCATGGTGATGTGGCCCATCGTCTCCTGCACCCGAGCGACGAACCACTGGCTGTCGACGGCATAGTAGAACTTCGGCACGCGATAAGGGGCTAACCCACCCGCCACGGTATAGCTTGCATCGGCCGCGCACACCAACGCGGCCGACGTGAACTGTGAAATGGCGATATGATCGGGGTGACCGTAGATGCCGTCGGGCGGGAAGGTCACGACGACGTGGGGCCGCACACGCCGGACATGGGTTGTGATGCATGCAATGGCTTCGTTGGCGTCGGCCTGGTCGAGCTGCCCGTCGATGTAGTCGAGGAAGACGACCTCGTGCAAGCCGAGGACGGCGGCCGCGCCGCGCAGCTCACCCTCGCGAATCTGGCCCATGGTCTGGGGTCCTGGGTCCACTTCGGGCACACCATCCCAACCATACTCGCCGCGCGTGGCGGTGACGAGGGTGATCTCAACGCCCTCGGCGCCATATTTTGCCAGCATGCCACCGGTGCCCAGCGATTCGTCATCGGGATGGGCAAACACGCATAACATTCGCCGTTTACCAGTCATTCGATCTTCCTCCACACTCATGGCAGCAGCGTCAGGTCGCGTACCCGCCAGCTGTAGGCTCCACCGTCCAGGTCCACGCGCACGATCGGACAGCCCTGCGCATCGACGCCGGTCAGCTCGCGCACGGTGGCCGGCCGGCCCACGTACGGCTGCATCGGCTGTGACCACGCGCGATCGCCATGCACCGCCCGGTGCGCACCCAGGATGACCTTGCTACCCAGGCGCACATTGCCAAAACTGACCGACGTCGGGGTCATCCCACAGGCCTGTGGTACCGGTGGCAGCTCGATCGCGTGGCGGGTGACGGTATAGAGACCGCTGGCGGCCAGCTCGGCGGTGTGCACCGACAACAGGTAGGTGCCGGTGAACGGCAGACTGCTGAGCAGTGGACTTTGCCCGGTACCGGTGGCGATACGCGCACCCCCAGGGGCAAAGAGGCTCAAGTCCACGTTGAAACCGGTCGTGGTGGTCGTGATGACGACAGCACCAGGGTCTACGACGTCGAACGACCAGTAGTCGGCCGCACCACGCACCAGCTGGCCAGGCGTCGGCACGTCTGCCGGTAAGGTTTTCACCTCCGCACGCGGTTCTTCCAAACGCAGCGAGTGCACGCCGCTGTTTTCGATGACATCGACCGCCACCGTATACGTGCCGGAGGTGGCCAGTCGTGTGGTGATGTGGGCGGTCTGAGTGGCCAGCGGTGTGCCCTGCGGTCCGGACAGGGTCAGGCTTGACCCGTCGTCGGCGACGAGGCTCACCAACTTGCCGGTGTCCGCCGCAAAGGTGAAGGCCGTGTCCTGGCTCGGCGTAATCGAGGCACCAGGTGTGAGCGGTTCCACCGGGGTTTCGGCCAGGCGCAGAGTATACGGCACAGGGCTGACGTATGGACCAGCTCGAATGAGGTAGCGACCATTCTGCGGCAGAACGAAGGCTTTGATCAGTGCGTTGTAATTGCCACCCGCATCATCGTCCGCCCGCAGGAGCGTACCGTCCGGTCCAAACAGGGTCACGTAGGGGTCGAAGTTGTTGTCGGTATCGCTGAGACTGATGTCGACGACCTGCCCGGCCTGCCCGTCGAAAGCCCAGAACTCCTGCTCGGCGGTGCTTGACGTCACACTGTTGCCCAGGATGGTTTGGGTGGGCGTGATCTCGGTGACCAACAACAGGTAAGGATCGGTCGAGTAGCCCGGACCGGGTGCGAGCAGATAGGTGCCGCTGGCCGGCACGATGAACGGGCTGACGCGTGGATTCGGATAACCTCCGCTGTCGTTGTCTTGCGCCAGCAGCGTGCCCTGGCTGTCGTACACCTTGAGCATCGGATCGAACCCCGGCACCGTCGCCGTCATCGCTACGTTGAGAATCTGGCCGGCGTCGGCAGCCAGGCGCCACACCGGGTTTTCAGCAATGGTGGAGGTT
>JAYRNS010000692.1:0-3255 GCA_041912075.1 Anaerolineae bacterium | reverse complement strand
GAAGCTGCGCGAGACGATGTGGCGTATGTTCAGGGTCTGCCGGATGACGAGGCGGTGCATGGCGGGGTGAATGTGCAGATCGAAGACGGGTGCCGTGGCGTGGATGTTTTCCCATTCGCTGGCGGACATATGGACCCCCTGCCGCGAAAATTGTCGGAAATGGGCGTTTTTTATGATTTCCGATCTGATTGCACAAATGCAGTTTCTTTCTTGATTATACAAGCGAACACGCCGGGCGCGCAATCGCTAGACTCATGTTCTGTTGAAACTACGAGTAGGATTAGGAGTACCGTCCTACTCGTACTCGTACTCGATCGTTGCCGCGGATCCGAGCAGCAGTGGGCCACCTGCCACGACTGCGGTCATTGCTCGAGCGTAATCGATGGCTGTGCTCAAGCGAAGTGTCACGGTGGGGCGAGTACGAGTAGGAGTACGAGTAGGATTAGGAGTACCGTCGTACTCGTACTCGTACTCGATCGTTGCCGCGGATCCGAGCAGTAGTGGGCCACTTGTCACGACTGCGGCCATTGCTCGAGCGTAATCGATGGTTATGCTCAAGCCAAGTGATCCACGAGTACGATTACGAGTAGGAGTACGAGTACGATTACGAGTAGGAGTACGAGTACGATTACGAGTACCGTCTGTCCCCGGCTCACGGCGGGCGGGGCGTATAGGTGTTGGTCGGCGTTGGCGTCATCGTCGGCGGCAGCGGGCAATTGGCCAGCGAGGCGTCGTCGATGAACGTCCGGCTGATGCCGCCCGTGCCGTTGTTGTACGTGCCAAACTGCAGCCGGACCGGCGCGCCGGCGAACGGCGTCAGGTCGAGCACCGCCTGCCGCCAGGCCTGGCCGTTGCTGCGCTCGGTCCACAGCCAGGTGATGTCACCGTTGGGCCAGATGCCAATCACGTAGAAGAAATCGGTCGCCAAAGGAGTCCAGGGAGCGCCGAGCGCCAGCTCGGCCACGTTACGTGGCAGCTCCGCCGGATCGGGCGGCGGGGCCTGTACTCCTGCGCCGCCATCCCCCCACACATTGTAATGCCAAAACCGCAGCGTGCCCGACCAATAGCCAGGAACCCCAATCGCCTGCTCCACCGGTGAATAGCTGGCCACGTTGGCCCCGCCGGCCGGAATCCCGGTGCGCATGCTGCGGCTGCCACCGTGCACTGGCGATGTGACGTAGGCGGCCAGCACGGGGTTGCTCTTGATCACCCAGCCGGCGTTGGTCTCGAACCCGCCGTTGGTCAGGCCCTCCCAGCACGCCGGCGGCAGGGTGGGCGTCGGCGTTGGCCCGCTGGGCGGTGTAGCGGTGGGCGTGGGTGTCGGTGTCGTGTAACCGGTGAAGAGGTAGAACGCACCATCCGGGCTGTTCAGCCAGGTGCCAAACCCTTCGGCCAGCAGGCCATCGACCGGCTGGGTATCCCAGGTGTATCCCGCCAGCTTATGCCAGGTCTCGCCCAGGTCATGACTCTCGTACAACCCGGCCTGCGTGCCCAGGAAGAGATGCTGCGGCTCGTCGAGACGGTTGACGATCTCCAGCAGCCCGTAGGTCTCGCGCCCCGGTGCCCAGATGATGTCCTCCAACCCGGCGGTGAAACGCTGCCAGGTGTTGCCGCCGTCCAGGCTGCGCCAGACGCCGTTGGGTTCGGTAAAGTAGACGCGCTGCGGGTTGGTGGGGTCGACCCAGACATCGGTGATCCACCAGATGTCCGCGTACAGCGGTGTCACCTGCTGCCAGGTCTGGCCGCCGTTGGTGCTGCGTGCGACCATGCCGCCGCCGCCTTCGCTGACCCCAGCGGCAAAGACGGTCGTCCAGTTTGGATCGACCGGCGCCACGTCGGAGACGAAGTACAGACCCCACAGCGGGGAATCCTGATGCTGCCAGGTCGTGCCGCTGTCGCTGGTCAGGTAGGGGCCGTCGCAGCCGAACGCGTAGACGCGGTTAGGGTCGGTGGGGTGGGCGACGACCGGCTGCAGGTCGCGGCCGGCCGGCAGCTCATGCCAGGTGCGGCCGGCATCGGTGCTGTGGTACATCGGCTCCGGCGGCTCACCCACCAGGCACGCCGGCGTCAGCCCGGTCCAGATCAGATCGGAGTTGGCGGGGCTGTAGACGAAGTCGGGACGCGGGGAGGCGTTGGTGGTCAATACCCAGTCGGTCGCGTTGACTTTGTGGTTCAACCCGGCCGCGGTAAAGGCGTAACGCGGCAAAACGCGGTAATCGGCGATCTGGCGCGTGGCCGGGTAGCCGTTGACGATCAGCTGGTACTGGTTGGAGGGCGGTGGCGGCGGACCGGGTGGCAGCGTGAGCTCGACCCAGGTGTGGCCGCCGTCGTCGCTGCGCAGCAGGCGGGTCTGCCAGCCGTTCGTCTCGGTCAGGTTGACGTAGATCGCCGGGCCATTCGGCCCCCAGCCGACGGCCAGCGGCTGCACGGCCTGGTTGGGGCCAAAGTCGTGCACCACCTCCCAGGTGACGTCGCCGGGGTTGGGGGTGTTGGCGTTGAGGCTGCGCCACAGGATACCGGGGCTGCGGCCGCCGATGTAGAGTGCGTTGCCGGCATTGTCGAACGCCAGCCCGGTGTTGATCCAGTAGGAGGCGGCCGGCATGGGCAGCCAGCGCCATTCACCGGAAGACACGCCGCGGTAAACACTGCCGCCGCCGTACTTGGACACGCTCATGATGTAGAGCGTATTCGGGTCATCGGGGTCGATGATGATCGGGTTGGCGACCGACCAGCCCTGCAGCCCGCCGCTGGCCGCACGCCAGATCTGCCCGCCATCGTCGCTTTTGATGACAAACACACCACTGCCAAAATCGTGCCCCTGGTTGGGTGCCGCCCACAGCGTCGTGGGCTGGCCGTATTCGACCGACAGGGCGTGTGTGCGCACGGTGTGCAGGAGCTGCCACTGGCCAGCTGGATTCGTGCTCGCTCCGCCAGCACTATTCGTCCGGAACAGCCCGCCGAAGGTACCCAGATAGAGCGTGCTGGGGTTGGCGTAGTCGATGCCCAATCCGTTGCGGCCCACGGCTGGCGGCACCCCCTGCGGCGCGTCCTGCCAGTGGGCGCCGCGGTCGTAGCTCACCAGCAGGAGCTGGCTGTTGGTCAGGGCGTAGAGCGGTCCGGGCGCACCGGGCGCGGCAATCAGCTCACGCACGATCGCGGGGAAACCGCTGCCGGTTGGGGTGGGGGTCGGGGTCGCCGTATGCGTGGGCGTTGGTGTGGCGGTGACCGTGCGCGTCGGCGTGGGCGTAGCCGTGG
>JAYRNS010000691.1:0-2815 GCA_041912075.1 Anaerolineae bacterium | reverse complement strand
GTCTTCGTGACACGCCGCCTGGAGCAGGTGCTCAAAGACCAGGGTTATCGCTACGACCTGGTGGAGGCGGTCTTGGCGGCGCGCGGCGACGATCCCTACCGCGCCTGGCACACCATTCGCTCCCTGCAAGCCGCCATCGACCGGCCGCAGTGGCTGCCGGCCCTCACCGCTTATGCCCGCACCAAACGCATCGTACGCCCGGTCACGGAACGATACCCCCTGGCACCGGAGCGGCTGGTGTCTGACGAGGCGCGCCAGCTGTACGAAAGTTACCTGGTGGCGCAGGCCCAGGTCAACCCGGCCAGTGACGCCGAGATGCTGGTCAACGTGCTGGTCGAGCTGACCGCGCCGATCAACCGTTTCTTCGACAAGGTGATGGTCATGGCCGATGACCCGGCCCAACGCGAGGCCAACCTGGGTCTCTTGCAGCACATCGCCGGGCTGGCGGATGGGATTGCCGACCTGAGTAAGGTCCAGGGTTTCTAGTTCAGAATCTGCACGCTTGGCTGCCAGCCGGCGGCGTCGATCATCGCGTTGAGCTCGTCATTTGTCAGGATGCGGCCCTTGCCAGCAATGGCGGTGAGGGCCGCTTCCATCATGTTCGTGCCAAACGAGCGCCCTTCGATGCGCGGCGTGCTGGTGATGATGGCGTGGGCGCCGCGGCTACGCAGGAGTTCGACGTCGTCGGCGGTGGTCGTATTGGTCACGATGATCTGGCCGGCGAGGCGATCCGGCAAGTGGCGTTTGATGTACAGAAAGTCGCCGGCCACCACCGCGTTGCCGAGGTACTGTTTCTCGAACTTCGGCACGATTTGTTCCTGGCTTTCACCGGTTGGATAGAGCACCGAGATCGGCAGCCGCACCATAAACGGCATCAGCACCCGGCTCAACCGCTTCAGGTTGTTGATGCCGTGTATCGGCAGGGGAATGCCCACGGCAAACATCAGGTCACCAAACGTCACGTCGAAGCCGGCGGCGATGAACGACTCGGCCATGCCGTAACGGTCTACGGCCAGAGTCATGAACGCCGTACGCGGCGCAATCGGCCGGTCGAGCAGCGGCTCACCAAGTTGCACAACGCGCCGTTCCAGTGTATGCTTGAGGCCACGCCCATCGGTCACCGGTGTTTTGCGTACGTACTTGACCAGCTGCAGGCCGGCGCGCAGGGGATACTCACGGCCGCCGGTGCGCACGTACAGCTCGATGCCACCTACCCCCATGGCGTCGACTTGGCCGTCCATCTCGGTGAACAGGCGCTGCGCTCGCTTTTCGTCACCATCGCAGCCAATGCGCTCGATGCGCACCCGCTCACCAAGCAGCTCAAACTCAACCGTCTTGTTGCGCGTGGAGCTTCCAAGACTAATGCTGACAGCACGTTTCATACCGGTCCCATCCCCCAATCCAAAATCCAAAATCCAAAATGATTATACCATGATCCCGATCAAACTACGTCTCTACAACTTCATGTCCTACGGCGCCGACGTCCCATCCCTCGATTTCCGCGGCATCCACCTGGCCTGCCTGGCCGGCGATAACGGCCACGGCAAATCAGCCTTGCTCGATGCCATCACCTGGGTGCTATGGGGGCGGGCACGCGCCCGCTCGGACAACGAGCTGATCCGCCAGGGTGCGAGTTCGATGGAGGTAGAGTTCGAGTTCGAGCTCGATCAAAACGTCTACCGCGTCCTGCGCAAACGTGAGAGCCGTGGCCGCGGGCAGAGTGTGCTCGAGTTCCAGATCAAGGCCGGCGATGCCTTCCGCCCGCTGACCGAAAACAGCGTGCGCGCGACCCAGGACCGGATTACCACACTGTTGCACATGGAGTACGATACCTTCGTCAACTCGGCCTACATCCAGCAGGGTAAGGCGGATGCATTCACCACCATGGCGCCGGCCGACCGCAAGGCCCTGCTCAGCCAGATCCTGGGGTTGGGGGATTATGACATTTATGAAACGCGCGCCAAAGAACGGCTGAAAGAGACCGAACGGACCCTGGCCATCGTCGAAACGCGCCTGGCTGAAGTGGCCGCTGAACTGGCACGTCTGCCCGACTATGAGCTTGCCGAACGGCGGGCGCAGAACGATGTGGTCGATCTCGCCACCCGCCTGCGCAGCGCCGAAAACGCCCAGCAGGCCAGCCAGCGCCAGCAGCAGGAGCTGCAGGCGGCGCAGCGCGAGCTCGAGGATCTGCAGCGCCGCCTGGGCCAGGTCGAAACCGACATCGGCGAGACCGAGCGCGAGCTGGCCGCCCGCCGCGCCCGCCAGGCCGCTGACCTGGGTCTGCTCGCACAGCAGGCTGACATCGAAACCGGTTATGCCGCCTGGCAGACGGCGCGCGCGGACGATGCGACGTGGCAGGAACGGGCCGTACAGCATGCCCAGCTCGACGCACGTATCAGCCAGCTCGAGACTCAGGTCAACGCCGCGCGCAACGAGCTGCTGGCCGAACAGCGCCTGCTGCAAAACCAGCTGACCGAAGCCCAGACACGGGCTGCCCGGTCAGCTGAGCTGCGCGACAAGCTCCAACAAGCACAGGATCAGCTGGCACAGATCGCGGCCGCTGAGGCGCGGCGCACCGCCGCGCAGGACGAGCTGCGGCAAACGGCCGAACAACGCGCCGCCCTGCTGCAGCTCAACCGCCAGCTCAAAGACGCCATGGACGAACTCAAAGCACGTCTCGACGACCTCAGTGCGGCATCCGCCACCTGCCCCCTCTGCCGGCAGCCGTTGAGTGAGCACGACCACGCACGCCTCCTGGCCGATTTCCAGCAGGAAGGCAAAACGATGGGCGACCAGTTCCGCATGAACCAGACGG
>JAYRNS010000690.1:0-3194 GCA_041912075.1 Anaerolineae bacterium | reverse complement strand
GCGACCGAAACCGGTGCTGTGCCCTCCGGGGTGAACAGACCCATGGCTACGGCAAGCAGTGCCCCGAACAGCGTAGCCAGCAGCACCAAATGACCACTACGCAGCGCCCGCGGTGTATCGGTCATTCATCCCCCCTCACGCCTCACGTCCTTCACGCTTCACGTCCTTCACGCTTCACGTCCTTCACGCTTCACGCCCTTCACGCCTCGCGTCCCTCAGCCCCTTGGCGCCTGCCTGCTCCCCCCTAACAACCAGACGTCCGCGAAATCGGATGCCGCGTGTACGGGTCGAGCGGGTTGACCGAGACACAGCCGCACTGGCGGTCGCTGGGGCACGTCGGCCGGCGGCACCAGCAGTCACAGCAGGTCGTGGGGTTGACACTGCCGCCGCAGGTCCAACAGCCGCCCTGGTTCGGGTAATAGATCAGGTTGACCCAACACGGCTCGCGGCAGGTGCCATCCTCGTTACAGCGGAAGCCGTAATCCTGGCAGTAGGGGCCTGGCGGCGCGCAGCAGTCCTGGTAACCCAGCTTGACCCGCGTGGCCACGCTCGGTGAGTTCATGGCCACCGAGGCCAGGAAGGCGAAAGTGCCCTGCGCCATGCGCCCGAGAAAGCTGCGGCGCGTAATCGTGCGGCGCGCAACGGCTTCACTGATCAGTTGTGTGCGCGTCTCCTGCTCTGTGGTCATCGTTCCCTCCTCATCCAAAATCCAAAATCGCCTACTGTCCGCTGCCGTTCTGACCATTCGTTCCCGTCTCGGCTGCCACCGGACGGTCGAACAGAACCTCGATGTGAATGCGCGAATTCACCAGACCCTTGCCCATCACCTTCCCTTCTTCATCCAAGGCAAAGGCAAAGGGCGTGACGCGTGCCAGATAACGGCTCTGCAGCGACTCGTCTTCGGGGATCGTCAAAACCGGCACACGCACGTCGAACAGCGATGCAAAGCGTGTGTTGTCCTCCGGCGGTGCTCCGCTCAAGAACAACGCGCGCACCTTGCCACTGTTGGCCTCGGCATACGCGTTCAGGTCCGGAATCAGCTGTTGGCACGGCCGGCAGTGGGGAGAGCCAAATACCAGCAGCACCCGGCTGCCGCGATAGTTACGCAGGCGGTGCATCTGGCCGTTGATGTCAGGTGCTGTGAAGTCGGGCGCATCCGTACCTTCTGGGATACCATCCCGTGAGACAGCGGCCGCACGCCCCAGGTACATCAAACCAACCTGCCGGTACAGCACGAACACCAAAAAGGCAAGTACCAGGACAAAGACCCACAAAACGACTGTACTGATTACCCAAATAGGCGACATTGGATCACCGTTTACGCCGCAAGGTTAGGGATGGCCATGGACTCTCCACCCACGGACTGCGGCTGATCGTTGCACTGACCTGCCCGGTTAACAACACCGCCGCAATGCCGGTCAGCGCCAGAAAAAGACACGGCAGCACATCCACCCACGGCAGGTTGGCTGCGGGATACTGTGCTGGCCAAAGTACAGACTGAACGGCAAAAAACGTGCTCGGTACGAACATGACCGGCAACAAAATGACCATCAGGACCGTGTTGCGTACAACCAGCACGCTCGACAGCTCTTCGGAAAAGAGGTTACCAAAACAGTGACAGTCGGGCCGTGCACCACGCCGCAGATTCCAGCCGATGGCAAAGGTAAAGCTCAGTAAGGTCAAGAACGCCCCGACCGCGGCCAGCTGGGTGAATAGGCCGATGACCAGCAGGACACCGGCCACCAGCTCGACGTACGGGATGAGCGTCGCATAGAGCTCCACCAGCGCGTTGGGCAGAATGCGAAAATTGTAGACGGCCATGGTAAACCCCTTGGGATCCTGCAGCTTGGCTATCCCCGACAGGATAAACATCAGGCCGATCAACAACCGCACCGTGGTGATTAGATATGGATTGGCGAACAATGGCTGGTCCAACAGTGGTCCTCGAGATTTGGATCAGGAAGCGCTAGTTTAGCATAGGATGGGGTGGGATGCAAAACGTGGGAGTAAGGAGTAGGGAGTAGGGAGTAGGGAGTAGGGAGTAAGTGACCCGTCCTATGTCAGTCTGCTTTAGCAGACTTTAGCTGTCAGCCTGGCGCTTGAGCGCCTGGCGTGCGCCGCCAAGGCCGTGACCCAAAACAAGACGCCCCAGTGGTGGACTGCCACACTGGGGCGTCACATACGACATTTCCCGGCTTCGCGCTTTTGCGTGCCGTATTACAACGCGCGCCGGCGCACAACCAACGCCGCGGCCCCCAGCACAGCCAGGCCGGCGACCAGCAGCACCGCCATATTGGTGCTGTTGGTGGTGCCAAAGTCACCCAGTGTCACGGCTGTGGGTTGGCCAGGCGTCCCTTCGATGATGAAGGGAACACCCAGCGGTGTCTGCAGCGCCGCATCGACGATGGGCTGCCAGGTGCCGCTCACCGACTGCAGGCCATTGCCCGTCGACGTCTGGCCATCGATCGTCACCGGTGGCTGCCATGGTCCGGTGTAGTTGATGTCACCGTCGACCTGGAAGTCGATCCAGTAGCTGCCCGGTCCCAACGAGAACCCGGCGCTGGTAATAGCCACCATCACCGGACGGCTGGAATCGGTTGGCTGCGACTCCAGACGGCGGTACATGTTCGCAAAGGTGGTGCTGGTCAGCCGGTTGGTGGTCGTGTCACCATAGACCACCATACTCGCCGGGTTGTCTGGCGGACCGTCCCAGATCTGGTAGTTGATCGCCGTGATCGGCGATGGGCTGGTCGGTGAATTACCCTGGTAGACGTAGAACGTGATCGAATCGACGTTCCAGCCACTGGCGGCGGTGACGTCGAAATCATCGGCGACACGGAACCCGCCACCCAGGCTGACGTTGAACCCGCGGCTGGTGAGACCGACCGTCACATCCCTGGCAATGCTTTCATCAGCCCCGCCAGGGCCGGTGCCGGGGCTGTTGACCAGCGGACCATTGTCCCACAAGACCGCCTGCGGGGCCGCAAGCGGGGCCGCCGCCACACCGGCGTTGATCGCGCGGGCCGGTCCGTTGTCACCCGCTGTCGGTGCCACGGGTGCCGCTCCGCCGAGCGCACTCGTCACCAGCAGCAATCCAAGTACCAAAAGCGAGACGAACAAAGATACGCGAGCTCGATGCATCAGGTTGGTTCTCCTTTCGTGAAGGGAGTAGGGAGTAAGAAGTAGGGAGTAGG
>JAYRNS010000689.1:0-12791 GCA_041912075.1 Anaerolineae bacterium | reverse complement strand
GCACCTGCAGGTCGTTTTGCAGCGACGTGACCTGCGCGGTCAGCTGTTCGATCTGCTGTTGTTTTGCTGCCAGGTCGGTTTGGAGCTGGCGCAGCTGGGCGCGCAGGTCATCGTCATGCGTGCCGACCGGGCCGCCGCTGGCTTGCAAGGTCTGAATTTTGCCGACGAGCAAGTTCTTGTAACGCTGGCCGGTCAGCCACTGGGCACCCGGTGACGCGGTTTTTGTCACTTCGCTGGCACCCACCACCGCCTCGAGCGGCAGCGACAGCTCCTGCAGCAGCCAGGCCACCAGCGCGGCCGTGGCGTCGAGTTGGGCATCAGTAGGGATCGTGGTGGCGAAGTTACCGGCGATGCCGATATGCACACCCTCGTAGATCCAGGCGTCGCGGGTCACTGCTTGTTCGAGGGGTGCCGTTTGTTGAATCTCACCGGTGCCGGTGATGAAATATTGGTAGACGATGCCGGGCCAGCGTTTGCGGTGTGCTTCGGCCACGCGGTCGGCGCCCACCGTGGGTGGCACCGCGGTGTGGTTGATGACGATTTTTGTGATATCGCCGCGCGGTCGTGCCACGAGACCAGCCGGGTCACGCGGGAGGGTGGCGGTGATATCGGCGATCGTCGGTGGGGGCAAACGTCCACCACCACAGTCCCTCAGTTTGTCTTCCAGGATATTGATGCGCGTCTGCAACTGGCTGACCTGTTCTCGCAGCTGCACGGCATCCTGGCCCGCCAGCTTCAGGCGGATGCTGTCCTGGAACAGCTCCATCGCAACCCGCTGAAAATACTGGCTGCGCAGACCGGTGGTGGTATCGATGTATTCATCTGTGATGGGATAGCCCGTCACGTCGAGCCCATAGCGGCGATGCCAGGCGAGGAAGGGCCCGCCGACCCAGTGTTTGGTCTCATCGAAGAACTGTTTATCGACGGTCACTTCCGCCGGTTTGACGTCGACGCCCAGGCTGAGTGGGGTGCTGCCCTGATCACGAAACCAGGTGACCCCTTCTTCGACCATGTCCAGCCGCAGCGTGTAGCTGCCAGGCTGTGCCGGGACACCGATTTTGACCGTGAGCGCGACGTCTTTGCCCGGTTCGATGTTGGCCGGCAGCTCGGTGCGGAAATCGCCGGCTGGCACGCTGACCGGTTGGCCCTGGCCGTTCAGCCAGTGATAGCCCAGGCGTACCGGGTTGGCGCCAGTCTTGAGCCAGGTTTTGCTGCCGTCGTTGCGTACTCGTACCTGGGCACTGATGACGGTGTTGGCTGCCAACGTGGCCGGTACACCGTGCGCCAGGAATCTGGCCACGTAGTCGGGCACTTTGGGCTGCAGCTTGTCGGGCCAGGTATACCGTTTGGGCAGCGCCGCTTTGAAATCGGCGATGACATTCATCTTGCCGTCGATGCCCCAGCGGTCGCCTGGCACCTGCGGCCAGCGATAGAGAATCAGGGCGCGAATGACCTGGTTACCCGGCTGGCTGTTCCAGCGGTTGATTTCGTCGTACGCGCGCTGGATCCAACCGCGGTTGACGTCGGTCCAGGCAATGTCACCCTGATCGGTTTCGGTGATGTAACACGGCAGGTGGCGCATGTTGGCCGGCACGGCGCCCAAGAAGTCCTGGTAGGCTGCAAAGTGATAGCGGAACTTCTGAAACGGCGGATCCATACGCCCGTCGCTGGTGATCAAGGCCGGATCGTCGCCGTGGGTGTAGGTGTGCAGCGTGAAGCCGTCGCAGTTCTGCGGACCCAACGCCAGCATAACGTCAGAGAAGTACTGCACCCAACTGCCCGACGGGTTGCCCGGATACTTGGTTTCGACGTTCCAGGGCGCCACGGCTCCCACCAGCACCTGATGATCGGGTGCCACGCGTCGAATGGCCTCACGACAGCGGCGGTAGCAGTCGGCGTACAGCGTCGGCGTAATCGCCTGCCCGCCGGCACCGCCCGGCCACTCGATCGAGAAATTCATTTCATTGCCGATGATCCAGACACGACAGCCGCGCGAATTCTGGACCACGTTGGCGCAGCGCTGGGCAAAGGCCGCATACTGGCTGGAATTCGGAATCGTACCGCCGGGGTGATAGCCGTTGTTGAGTCGCGAGATGACTCCAAACCCGCGCGCACAGTAGCTGCTGTAGTCGCGGCCGTCGCGGTTATTGGGATCGGCGCCAATCGCTTCGGTGAACAAGATCCAGCCTTTGACCCCGGCTTGTTCCATGATTGATTCGCCGCCGGGATCGTGCAGGCCGTAAATGAACTCCGATTGACAGGGATCAGTGGGCATCGATGTTGACTCCTTCGGCACTCTGCCGGCACGCCGGCGCCGGGACTGGCAGTGATCGCAGCGGGTAAGGCTGTCGTACGGTGATGTGACAGCACAGGCATTATACATCATGAGGCAGTGAGTCCATAAATCCCAGGCAGTCACGATCCTTGCCTTGTCGAATCGCAGGCCTTGCCGTATAATCCGACGTCATGTTTGGGAGGGAGTGGTTTTTATGCTAAAAGATCAGCGATGTGGTGACTTGCGCCTGACCCATGTGGGTCAGGTGGTAACCCTGGCCGGCTGGCTGCACCGCCGGCGGGATCACGGCGGTTTGATATTCATCGATCTGCGCGACCGCAGCGGTATCGTCCAGGTAACGGCGAATGCCGAACTGGCCGCGGCCGCCCATGCCACCGCCAGCCAGGCGCGCGTCGAATACGTGCTGCAGGTGCGCGGCCAGGTCGTGGCGCGTCCGGCAGACCTGCGCAACCCGCAGATGGCCACGGGCGACGTGGAGGTGCTGGCCAGTGAAGTGGAAATCCTCAATACGGCCAAGACACCACCGTTTTACATCAACGAGGACACGCCCGTGGATGAGGTCGTACGTCTGAAGTACCGCTATCTCGATCTGCGCCGGGCCGCCTTACAGCGCAACATCATTCTCAGTGATCGGGTCGTGCGTACGATTCGCCGTTTCCTCCATGACCACGATTTTATCGAGATCGAAACCCCCATCCTGCTGAAGAGCACCCCCGAAGGGGCGCGTGACTACGTCGTGCCCAGCCGCGTGCATCCCGGTAAGTTCTACGCGCTGCCCCAGTCACCGCAGCAGCTCAAACAGCTGCTCATGGTGGCGGGCTTCGAGCGCTATTTTCAGATTGCCCGCTGTTTCCGCGACGAAGACCTGCGGGCCGACCGGCAGCCGGAATTTACCCAGCTCGACCTGGAAATGTCGTTCGTCGAGCGCGACGACGTGATGCACCTGATCGAATCGCTGCTCATTCAACTGGTCGATGAGCTGTCCCAGCCGGGTGAGGCCGGTATCACCGGCAAACGGATTCAACAGACCCCCTTCCCGCGATTGACCTACGACGAGGCGATGGCCCGGTTTGGCAATGACCGCCCCGACCTGCGCTTTGGTCTGGAGTTGGTCGATGTCAGCGATCTCGTTGGGCAGACCGACTTTGCCGTATTTCGTAACACCCTCGCCGCTGGCGGGCAGGTCAAGGCATTGTGTGCCCCGGGCTGCGCCGGCTATTCGCGCAAGCAGATCGACGAACTGACCGAGCTGGTCAAACGCTATGGCGCTGCCGGTTTGGCCTGGCTCGCCATACCCGAAACGGCGGGTGAACCGCCGGAAGCTGCGGCGCTGCGCTCATCCTTCGTCAAGTTCCTGTCGGAGCCTGAATGGCGCAGTCTCGTGGCGCGTACGGGCGCCGGTCCCGGTGATCTGGTTCTGGTCGTTGCGTCCTCGCCGGCGGTAGTGGCCCAGGCGCTGAGCAACCTGCGGCTCGAGTTGGGGCGCCGTCTGGGTTTGATGGACGATGACGTCTACGCCTTCTGTTGGGTAACCGATTTTCCACTGCTGGAGTTCGACGAGGAGGCGCAGCGCTGGACGGCGGTGCATCACCCGTTTACCTCGGCGCGCGACGAGGATTGGGCGCGGCTGGAAACCGAACCGGCTGCCGTGCGGGCTAAAGCGTACGACGTCATTCTCAACGGCTGGGAAATCGGCGGTGGCTCGATCCGCATCCACCAGCGCGAGCTGCAGAATCGACTGTTCAACCGGTTGGGGATCGACGAAGAGACCCAGCAGTTACAGTTTGGCCAGCTGCTCGACGCCTTCGAATACGGCGCACCACCCCATGGCGGCATCGCCCTGGGCATGGCGCGCCTGGTGGCCCTCTTTGCCGGCGCCGGCAACATTCGCGAAGTCATCGCCTTTCCCAAGACCGCCACCGGCAGTGATCTGCTCTTTGGCGCACCGTCGAGCATCAGCGATGCCCAGCTGCGTGAGCTGCATTTGGGGAGGGAGTAGGGGTTGGGTCACCCAACCCCTCCCTCCCAAATAATCAATTTGCACGAATCTCAACTCTATGCTAACATACAGCCACAGTACCCTGCCGTGCCCGTGATGTCATTATAGCGCTCTGAGCCAACACCTGAATCACGGGGATCGGATGTTTCTTGAGTAAGGCGGTAGCCCTCGTTCGGTAAGGCCAAGCTCTTGAACAGGTCCCCACCTGCGAAAGCAGGTTCAGGGCACCTTGACACACGGCATAGCGGGGGCTCCGTCATCATCATTTTGTCGCCTGGACCATCGCCAAAACGCGATGGTCTTTTTTTGCACGCTTGACACGCCGCGCGCTTTGTGTTATTCTCTATCTTTGAAACTCGCAACACAGGACTGGTTGACCGTTTATGCAACGCGAACGTGTGGCTGACAGTATTTGGGTGTTTACCAGCGGGCTGTATGCGCAGGTGACAGCGGGCGTCATATTTACGGGCGAGGGCGCGGTCGTGATTGACACGCTGCCTTTTCCAAGTGAAGCACGCGAACTGCGCGATTTTGTGCGCACCCGTGCCGAACCGAGCGGTGGTATCCGCTACGTGATTCTAACCCATTCGCACGCCGATCACATTTACGGGGCCTACCTCTATCCGGAAGCCGAGGTGATCTCGCACCGCCGGGCGCGTGACTTGATGCGGCGGCATGCCGAGCAGGGGCTGCGCGATGCGCGCGAATACAACCCGGAGCTGGCTGAGGTCGAAATTCGTCTGCCGGGTCTGGTGTTTCAGGAAGAGATGACCCTACGGCTGGGCGGGCGCACGATTGTGCTCAACGAGTCACCCGGCCACAGCCCCGACGTGATCACGGTGCATGCCAAGGAAGACAAAGTGCTCTTTGCCAGTGACACCGTGATGCCGGTGCCGTACATCGTGGGCGGTGATGCCCAGAGCATGATCGCTTCGCTGAAGGCCATCACCGATCTCAGTCTGGACAACATCGTCCAGGGCCATGGTGAGGTGCTGCTGCGCGGTGAGATCAACGAAATCCTGGCCAGCAACATCGCCTATCTAAACAAGATCGACACCCTGGCACGCCAATACGTGGCTGACGACCGGCCGCGCCAGGACCTGCTCAAAATCGACATCGAAGCGTGTGGTAAGTCGCGCATCCCGCTCAGCGGTTTGGTGCAGCGGTTCCATCAGGCTAACCTGGCCTACCTGTTCGACCGTTACCGCACGGAGCTGCACACGGACACACCGCTCGACGAGGACCTGGAATGAGCATCGACGAGGTGTTGAGCCAGATCGTGGCCCTGAGCCCGGCTGACCGTCGCCGCCTGTTCCGGCGTGCACAGCGCATGGCCCTGTTGGACGTGCGCGACCTGACGGATGACCCGGCCGAGCGTACCACGGCCGATTCGACCAGCACCCGCGGGCGTGAGACCAGCCTGGCTGGCCGCACACGGGTGGCCGCGCCAACACCAACCACGCGGCTGATCGAACCCAAACCGGCCACCGCCGTCAACCCCGCGCCCCGGACCGCCCGCACGGCATCGGCCGCAAGCAGCAGCGGCGAAGCCCGTGTACGCGTGGTGTTCGATGGTGGCAGCAAGGGCAATCCTGGTGCCGGCTATGGGAGTTATGCGCTGCAGTGGCCGGGCCAGGCTCAGCCGGAAGTGGTGCGGTTGCAGTTCACCGGCCGCATGACGAACAACGAAGCCGAATACGACACCCTCATCGCCGCGCTGCAGGACCTGCTGGCGCGTGCCGCGGCAGCCCAGGTTCCCCCGGGTCAGGTGTACGTCGATATCTGGGGTGACAGCCAGTTGGTGGTCAATCAGGTCAACGGCGGATGGAAGATCAACAAGCCGAACCTGCTGGTGCGCTGCAACCAGGCGCGTGACCTGCTGCAGCAGTTCGGTTTTGCGGCGTTGAATTATCACCCGCGCGAAGAAAGCGTCGCCGTGCTGGGTCATTGAAAGCCACCGGCACGTCGGACGTCAACCACAAAAGAACGCCCAGCGCACAAACATCGCAGACGTTGTGCGCTGGGCGTTCTGTTCTTTACGATCGTACGCGTTTACGCCAGCCCGTGTGTCTCCTCCAGCTGGCTCAGCACACGCTCGAATATGATCAATCCTTCGTCCAGTTGTCCGCGCGGAATCATCAGGGGTGGCGCAAAACGGACCGTGTTGGGTCCACAGCCAATGATCAGCAGGCCGTGGTAATAACAGTGGTCCACCAGCTCGTTGCGCAGCTCTGGGGCACGCCGCCGTGTCGTTTTGTCGTGCACCAGTTCGACACCTACCATGAGACCGAGGCCGCGCACGTCGCCGATCGCCGGATGACGCTCGCCAATCTGCTGGAGGCGCGCTTTGAGATACTCACCTTCGGTGCGGCTGTGCTCGACGTATCCCTCCTCCAGTAACTTGATCGTCGCCAGCGATGCCGCGCACGACACCGGATTACCGCCAAAGGTGCTGGCGTGTGCACCTGGCGGCCAGGTCATGAGCTGTCGGCGGGCCACCATGGCGCCTAGTGGCATACCACTGGCAATGCCCTTGGCCAGGCAGATGATGTCGGGCTCGACGCCGTAGTGTTCCATGCCAAACATCTTACCCGTGCGACCAAATCCCGTCTGCACCTCGTCGGCCACGAACAGGATGCCGTACTTGTTGCACAGCTCGCGCAGTGCCTCCATCCAACCTGGTGGGGGCACGACGTAACCGCCTTCACCCTGAACTGGCTCGACGAAGATGGCGGCCACTTCAAGCGGCGGGACGTTGGTGCGGAAAATCTCGGTCTCGATGCGGCGCACGCAGTCGAGCTCGCAGCCGGGGTAGGTCAAATTGAACGGGCAGCGGTAGCAGTATCCGAAATCGATGTGGTCGACGCCAGGCACCATCGGACCAAAACCCTGGCGCTGCACGAATTTCGAGGCTGTGAGCGACAGTGAACCCATCGTACGGCCATGGAAGGCGCCGCGAAACGCCAGGAAGCGGTGGCGACCGGTGGCAAAGCGTGCCAGCTTCATCGCGGCTTCCACCGACTCGGTGCCTGAGTTGGTAAAGAAGACCAGGGGCGAGTCGCTGATGGGCACAATGCTGCTCAATTTTTCGGCCAGCTCGATCTGGGTTGGATAATAAAAGTCGGTACCTGAATAATGCAGAAACTTTTCGGCCTGGGTCTTGATCGCTTCCACAACGGCCGGGTGCGAGTGACCGGTGGCGGTGACGGCAATACCGGCGTTGAAGTCGAGGAAGCGGTGGCCATCGACGTCCCACACCTCGGCCCCGCGTCCATGGTCGATGACGAAAGGATAGGAGCGCGTGTACGAGGGGGACATTGTGTGGTGATCGCGCACGACGTAATCGGCCCCGATGGGTCCTGGCAAAACTTCAGCCAGGGTGGGATTCTGATGATTATCGCTCTGCACGGCGGTTTTTCGGATAGTGTCGATCATGATCGTGTCCTTTCTCGGGTCTGTGGTGTGGGTGCTGCAACTGATTGGGACACAGCCCGCCCGAGAGGTACACGATGTTTTCCACGACTTAGGGCTCGTAAAAGAATAACTTCCCGTGATTTGCCGGGAGTTCGAGCCATAATGCCGGAAGTTATTCTTTTACGATGCCTTAGTGACATCATTGGCACGGCAGTCTCCTTCCAAATCCCTTCCAAATCCAGTGGACCGTTGTGGCCAGCGGCGGCGTCAGGGTGCCTGTTCCGACGAAACGAGAATCTGGGTCTGACCAGTGTCCGTGTCGACGGTGATCGTAATAAAAATCTGGTAGCTGTCTTTTTCGAAAACCAGGTTCACCAACTCGGCCGAGGTGTAACCGGCATCTTCCGGGCTGGTCCAGCCCAACGTGGGAAGCCTGTCCTGGTAGAACCGTGCAACTTCGGCCAGTGGTAACTCGCTCACATACGACACAAAATCGCGGCTGCGCAGCACGGGGTGCGCGTCGTCGGGCAAGGGGAATGTGCCGGTGACAAATCCGAGCGGCGTGGCGTCGGCGACCTGTGGCGCTGTGATGGTGATCGCCTGACCCACATCGAACAGATCGTACACCAGATTCATCGTGCCGCGACCGTGCAGCCCATCACTGAGCTCGATATCCTCGCCAGCGGCCTGCAGTTTGTAGCGCGTGATGAAACCACCGTCGCGCGCAACCCAAAATTCACCGGCGGCAGTATCCATGTCACCCGCCGCAAAGGCCGGCAGCTGCTCCTGGGCGAACGCATAACGGTCGCTCAGGATGCCGTTGACCGTTTCCGAACCAACCTTGCGTGCCTGGGCCGTGCTAACCAACAAATCGGGTGCGTCGAAGATCAGACCTGCCGACTGGAACGGGGTACCTGCCTCTTCGGTCGCTTCGATCCAGTTACCGTCTCCCATATCGTACCAGGTCTTATCCCCGATACGCACGGTCTGCGAGGTGCGTGTCGCGTCATCCACCGGTACGGTGGTGTCGGTCACGACGATACGCTGAGCGATGGGTGGCGTTTGCGTATATTCTACCAGGATATCGACCACACCGGTGGTCAGGGTGCCGGTCAGCGGTTGTTCGCCAAATTCGTAGACGGTACGCGTGCGATAGCTGGGCACCGTGGTCATGGCATCGATCATCGCCTGCACGTCGGGCGCCAGCTCGATGGCCGGCGTATCGGCCAGGGTGTCAGGGCTAATGGTGGGGACCGGTGTCGGGGTGGGTGTTTCGCTGCCGCAGGCTGCCAGCAAAGCCATGCTGGCCAGCAGGAGCACGGTGAGCACGTACATTTTTAAGGCGGTCGATCGCATCATGGTCCGTCTCGCATTTCTGTGTCATTCCGCATACTGGCATCGTACCTGTCTCCCAGCCTTTTGTCAAACGCATACGTCGAACCGAAGGTTTTTTGCGGTGACGAGAACGTGGTAGAATAAACTGTGTCGTGCGAGTTCGGCAGCCGCAGCAGGTGTTCGCCATCGGTGCCCGCCATCGGTGCCCGCCATTGGTGCCCGCCCAAAAAGGAAGCGACAATGCCCGAAATCAGAGATGAACTGATTGCCGCCCTTCTGGAATGTCCTACCATCATCGAATTCGACCGGCGCGATGCGCTGATTCGCCAGCTGCCGGACAACATTCGCCGCAACCTGAAGACAACCACCGCCGCCCGCATCGACGTCTACGAGCTGGTCACGTGGTGCATGAACTACCAGGATGGTCTGCTGCGGCTCATCGAACAGCTGAGCATTTTCGAGGGCGACTCACTGCCCATGGCACGGGTGCAGACCGTGTGGCTGCGGATGCAATCTCCTGTGCCCAGTGCCTCTCAGCGCCCACAACTGATTTCCCAGCCCGCGGTCGCACTTGAGCCAGGCGTCAACCTGGGTGAAGAGATCCATTGGGACCGGGTCGAAGTGGCTTCAAACTTCCTGCGCATGATCCGTGAGAAGTCGGAGTACCGGGTTCTCGCCGTGCAGGGACCGAGGGCGGCCGGCATCAGCCTGTTCATGAACCGTTTACAGAGAATGTGCGAAGAGACCGCCGATCTGCCGCGACCGATCCTGTGGGCGCGCCCGACGCTGGGGCCCGATCTGGGTTCACCGTACGGTCTGGCGCGCGAGATTCTCTCCAGTCTGCACAGCCGGGCAGCATTCCACCCACAGCCCATCATTGCCAGCCAGGCCGACACCTTGATCGCCGGGCTGGGCCAGATCAACAAGCGCGAACAAGACGCGGCCGGCGGTAGCCGGCGTCGCACAACCCTGACCGACCAGGAAATGTACCTGGTTGGTTTCGATCTGACACGCTGCCTGGTGGAAGTGTCCCGGCTGTGTATGGTGGTCGTGCTCATCGAACAGGTCCACGTCCTCAACCCGGCCACCCGCGGATGGCTGCTCAGCCAGTGGCTGCAGAAGACCGTGCTGCAGGCCGAGAAGGGTCTGGCGGTGGTGGTCTCCGGCGAAAACGGACTCGACAACCTCAGCGGCCGCGGCGTGATTCTCTACCCCGCCCTGGCCACCCTGACCCTCGACGATTTTGTGGCCTGGGCGAACCAGATTCTGGCGTGCAATCCCATGCCGCCGGATGACATTGCCCGGCTGCACGACGCCATGAAGGGTAACGTCGAGGAGTTCAGCCGTTTCTTGCAGTATCAACGGATCATTCGCTGCCCTTCCTAGCAATATCGTGAAAAACCCCGGTGAACGGGGTTTTTCACGATACTGCTGGGAATACGATCATCCATTTTGCGACCATCGCGGCTTTGCGTGACCTTTCAAACAGCCTATCAGAGCCCACAGGATGGGGAGTGACCACACCATGCCGACGCAAGACCACGCCGTTCTATCCGATTCACTCTACGCCGAAGTTGCCGAGGCGGCACTCCAGCGGGCTGGCACCATTCATCCCCAGCTGGCGCACACGATTCAGGAGTGCGCCATTCTGCGCTGGTTCGACGTCGACGTGCTGGCTGCATTCCTGGCTGGCGATGAGACTGTCGCACTCTCGGCCGAGGAACTCCTGGCCCACATGCAGGCGCTGCACCTGGTGCAGCCGCACACTGCCGCGTCTGGACGCTGGCTGCTGTTGTCGGAGCTTCGTTTGGCGCTTGTCGCCCGACCAGCGGTGCAGGAGGGGTGGCTCACGCTGCACCCGCGTGCCGCAGCCGCATTTCGCCAACGATTGGACGGCTATCCTGCCAGCGGTGAGGCACGCTTTCGCGACACTGGCTGGCGCGATCTGGCGGTGGAATGGAGCTACCACCTGCTGCATTACGACCCGATTGAGGGTTGGCATCAGGTTCAGCTGATCTGCGCCCAAGCTTTTGCCATTCCCACGGCGCATGCACGGTGGGAAGTCGATTTCTGCGTGCAGTTCTTGAATGGTTTGGCCTGGCCATCCGGCGTGGGCGATCTCGACACCAACATTGCCGAACTCAAGGCGGCTTTTGCCGACCTGGCTGCCTACCGCGACAGCCAGGCGCTGCCGGTGATCGAGCGCCTGGCCAGCGTATCGGGTTTGACGGTTACCGAAGCCAGCGGCATTCAAGCCTGGGCGGGGTCGGTCTATCTACGCGATGAAGGCAACCTGGCTGCAGCCCTGACCTGGCTGCAGCAGGCAGCCGCCGGTGCACCTGAAGATGCCGAGGTGCAGGCCGATTTGTCAGAAGCCTACCGCACCCCCGGCATCTGGGCCGGACGTTTTGACCTGGCCGAACAGCACGCACGCCGGGCATTGGCCGCGGCACCCGCGTCCGATGCGGGCTGCCTGGCGATGGGTTACCTGATGCAGAACCTGGAAGACTGGGCGGCGGCCGCCGACTGGTTTCGCCGGGCGGTTGGTGCCAATCCAGACGTCATCGATGGTTACCTGGGGCTGAGTGAAGTGGCCGCCGCCCGGCGTGACGTGGACGCCGCCCTGGGTTACATCGACGCCGCCTCAGGCGTGAACCCAGGCATCCGCTATTACGCATTGATCCGCCGGGGTCATGCCTACCGTGACGCCGGGTATCACACCGAAGCGGCCCGCGAATACGAGCTGGCGCGCCGCGAAGCCCCCGACCGCACCGACGCGTACGTGGCTCTCGGTGACCTCTGTTCGACGCAGGGCCGGGACGGCGAGGCCGAAGATGGGTACCAGCAGGCGCTGCACGAAGATCCAGCCGACGCCGACGCCCTGGTTGCGTTGGCCACCCTTTACCACCCAGATGATCCCGCCCGCGCCATCACGATGCTCGAGCAGGCGCTGAGCAGTGGGGTCCAGACCAAGGCGATCTGTTATACCCTCAGCGACTTCTATCGCTCGTCGGGGCAGATTGCGGAGGTGGCACGCATCCAGCACACCTTGTTGCAGTTGGATGGCGAAGAAGCGTACGGTGGCGATTGTACGATGGGCCGGGCGCTTCTCGATGCCGCCTGGCGACAGCCAGCGGGTGCGGAACGCGCGGCACTGCTCGACCAGGCGACGGGTGCTTTTGCCTCGGCGCAGGCACGTGACGCGCGGCGGGCGTGGGCCTACCTGGGGCTGGCCGAGGTGGCCGTTCTACGCGATGCCGCAGGTTACGTCGAAGGCAACCTGGGGAAGGTGCAGGACATGGCACCGTGGGCCGCCTACGATGCCCTGGTGTTGATTGGGCAGGCCTACAAGGACCACTACGAAGGACCGGCCGCCGACGCATGCTTCCAGCGCGCCATCGAGGCTCGCCCTGACCGGGCTGCGGCCTGGCAAGCACTGGCTGACTTGCGCGCCTGGCAAGGCGATACCGCGGCCGTGGCGCAGGCATGGGAACAGATCGTGCGCATCGATCCGGCACGAAAGTACGCGGCATCCGTCGGCCTGGGTGATGCCTTCCAGGCAGTCGGTGACGATCGCCGCGCGCGTGACGCGTACACGGCCGCGACAGCGCTGCAGCCTGAACGTGCCGAAGCGGTATTGGCCCTGGCCGAGCTGGACAACGTGACCGGCCGTGCGCGCGAGGCGGCTGAACAGTATCAGCGTGCCGCCGCGCTGGCCCCGAACCTCACCACCGTCGCCAACAGCCG
>JAYRNS010000688.1:0-2255 GCA_041912075.1 Anaerolineae bacterium | reverse complement strand
TGGGACGGTCGATCCGTGCTTGATGTTGGCCACTGTTTTCGGACACCGCCCCGCTGTCACCGCTGTGAGTTGCAAACTCTTAACGAGTTGGCAACTCTCCTGCGGTCCGAGTGGCTTGTCGCAGCCGGAGCTGTGACCTGCGTGTCGTTTGCCGGCAAATCGAATCCGGTTTATAATCTCCGTTAGGCCCCACATGGGGCCAAATTTATCCAACCAGGTTTTGCCATGCCGGCACTTGCCGATACGATCGCTCAAATCGAAGCCGAGCTCATGCTCAAAAACGACGTGCGCGACCTGACGCTGCGCCGCTCGCGTGAGCTGATTCGTTACTGCGCCCACAGCATTCGTGCCGCGCACCGCCACGAGTTCGACGAGGCGCGCCAGCTGCTGGGCACCGCCCAGGCGGCGGCCGGCGAGATGGTTCGCGACCTCGAACGGCACCCCGATCTCTACTTCGCCGGTTACACGCAGGACGCCCTCAAAGAGCTGACCGAAGCCTTCCTGGTGCTGGCCTTCGTCAGCGGCGACCCGCTCCCCACGCCGGACGAGGTCGGCGTGCCGGGCGCAACCTTCCTGCGCGGGCTGGCTGAAGCGGTCACCGAGCTGCGGCGTTACATCCTGGACCTGATCCGGCGAGGGCACGTGGCCGAAGCCGAACCGTACCTGGGCATCATGGATGATGTCTACAGTTTCTTGATTGCCATCGACTTTCCAGATGCCATCACCGGTGGTCTGCGGCGCCACACCGACGTCGTGCGCGGGGTGTTGGAGCGCACGCGCGGCGACTTGACCGTGGCGGTGCGCCAGGAGCAGATGCGGGCCACGCTGTTGAGTTTCGAAGAACGCCTGGGGATGAATAACCTCGGCGAAATCCTGGAACCCGGCTATCTGCCGGACGGCGAAACCGAGGACGACCTGTGAGCCAGGAACCGCTGATTCGCGCCAGCGATATCGGCCAGTACCTCTTTTGCCACCGCGCCTGGTGGCTGGCGCGCATCCAACAGGTCCCTTCGACGAACCTGGCCGAGATGGCCGCGGGGTCTGCCGCCCACGCCCAGCATGGCCAGCAAATGAAATCCACACAGCGTCTGCAGCACATCGGTTTGATTCTCATCATCGTCGCGGCCCTGCTGGGTCTCGTGATGCTGTGGACGCTCATCCGAGGTCATGCGTGACGACTCCACGCCCGTCTTACCACACGATCACCTGGCGGCGCATGCTGGTGACGCTTGTCCTGGCTGTGATGCTCGGTGTGTTGCTGAGCGGCTGCGGCAGTGCCGGCGGGCCGCTGGCACTCGTTTTGGGTCAAGGACCCACCCCCCTGCCGCCGACACCCACGAAAACACCGACCGTCGCCCCGACACCGTCGGCGACCCCCACCCCGTTGACGCCGCTGCCGACCAACACCCCCGTGCTGCCCACCGCCACGTCTGTGCCGGCGTCGGCCGTGACACCCATTCCCACCGTATCACCCGACCTGGCTGACCTGGTGCGTGGGTATGGGTTCGACCCAACCCAGCGGTTTATCGTGGTCAACCAGAATCTGCAGCAGATGATCGTGGGCGAAGGCTCGTCCGTGCGTACTTTCCCGGTCAGCACGGGGGATCCCGAAAAGCTTTGGCGTACACCGGCCTGGTCCGGACGGGTGGGTACCTACTGGGGCACGTTTTCGACGCGTGGCGTGTATGCGGATCACGGCTGGTATTTGTTCAAGGCTGGCGGATCGATCCTGATCCACGGCGCACCCTACACTTTCGACGAACAGGGTAACAAGGTCTACGAGCAGCTCGATGCCATGGGTCTCTACCCCGCCTCGCGCGGCTGCATCCGCATGAACCCGGCCGACATCGAATGGTTTTCTCAGTGGAACCCGGAGAACGTGCCGATCATCATCCTCCCCTACGACGGCGGCACCTCCCGCGAAGGCTAACCGTCTTCCATCCAAAATCACAATCCAAAATCCAGTCCAAAATCACAATCCAAAATCTAAAATCCAACATCCAACATCCAACATCCAACATGCCCCTTCTCCTCTTCATCGCTCTACTCACCACACTACGTCTCGGCCTGTGGCTGTTGCGGCTGGGTCGTCAGCGCCGGGCGCGTGGTGGGCTGCCGGCCGGTGAGGTTGTCTACAGCGACAGCCAGGCCTGGCAGCCGGTAGCCCGGCCTTTCGTGAGCCGGCAGTACGGGCTGATTGGCAAGCCCGACTACCTGGTTGCGGTGACACACGGTGAGGCTCCGATACCGGTCGA
>JAYRNS010000687.1:0-6363 GCA_041912075.1 Anaerolineae bacterium | reverse complement strand
TTCTCCTGGCAAGCTATCGAGCTGGGTCGCATCGAGGGCAACACCTTCATCCCGCTGGCCGCCGCCCTGGCCGAGCCGGCGATGACCCCACGCAAACAGGCCGACGGCAGCGTCTTGCAGTACGCCAACACCTGGGACGACGATTCCCTGGCCGACACCTTTACCAGCCGGCCGGGCAGCATCGAGCACTCGCTGATTCTGGCGCAGCCGCCCCAGGTGCCGCTGACTTCTGACTACCTCGAGCTGCGCGCCCGGCTGCGCCTGGCTGATGACACGACCCTGTGGGCGAATGGGCTGCAACAGACCGGCGCCTTCCACACTAACACCGGCTTCGAACTGCACGATGCCGCTGGCAAGGCCACCATCGCTTTCGAGCCGGTGTTGGCTTACGAACAAAATCGACCGGCGGTCATGATCGCGGGCGGATACAGCGTCTACCCCGACACCGAGGCCAACACCTGGATCGTCGGTGTGCGCACACCCATGAGCTGGTGGACCGCAACTGACCGCCAGTATCCCGCCGTGCTCGATCCGACGATGACGGTGCTGACCAGCACCGGCTACGGCGCCGGCATGGCCTGGGTGAGCCCGCCTGGCGCTCCCGGCAACGGCATCAGCCCCGACCCCGGACACTACCAGTTCAACCAGGCCGTGCTCGGCGCCTCGGGCGGCGAAGCCATGTCACGCAGCTACATCCAGTTCAACCACATGCCGGCGATGCTCACCAACAGCCCGATCCAGGTGCAGAGCGCCTCGCTCGAGCTGACGCCGAATTACGGGTTCTACCCGCACTACGAATACGACTCCGATGAGGGACCCGACTGGGACGAGAAGACGATTTCCAGGGACGTACGCCTGTGGCCCCTGAACCTGGCGGACAACTGTCTTGACCCCTTCAGCAGCCCGAACTGCTTCTCGCTGATCGACAACCGTCTGTCCAACCCCAGCTTCAACTGGGACAACCGCCCGCCCGAAGTGGGCAGCCCGGTCATCAAGCCGCTCACCGTCGGTCCGGGTGTCAAGGGCGGCAAGGGCCAAACCCAAAGCTGGGACGTAACAGCCAGCGTGCAGGCCTGGTACGACATCAGCCACCCGCGTCCAGCGCACGGCCCGATTTTTATTCTCAGCCGCAACGACGAGACCTGCTACCTGCCCATGTACCTCATGACCAACGGCACCATCACCGATCCCGACATCGTGCGCAACTGCCTGCACCTGCGCGTCTTCGCCGAAAATGCGCACCTCAAGGTCACGTACGACTCGATCACCCTGACGGGCGCACAGTCGAACCTGATGAACCTGCCGGGGGTGCCCAGTTACGCCGAGACCGGCGATGGTAAGGAGATTTTCGCCGACAGCAACCACATCTACAACCTGCCCACGGGCTCCGGTCATTGGGTGGGCGTGGCGGTGCGCGGTGACCATTTCCTGCACGGCCAGTCACCGGTGCCGGTGTACGCCGGTCTCAAAGTGCTCGACCCGGCCAACACCATCCTGGGTGGTGGCAGAGAAGGAGCCAACACGACCTCTTATGCCCTGATCGACGCCGCCAACAACGGCAGCGCCGCCAACCAGACCCTCAAGGCGATGGTGGTGCGCAACGAGCTCAACAACTTCCCGGCTGACCAGCAGCGCAACTACCGCATCCACACCGCGGCCGGCTCCAACTGGACGCCGCAGGTGCCGGCCGGTGGCACACCCGGTGTGCCCGATGGCACCTGGCGCACCGAGACGACGTTCTTCGACTCGGATGAGCTGGTGAAGATCCGTGAGTTCGAGCTGGGCGCCAAATACACCGGCGGTGTCATTGTGACGGCGACGGCGGCCCTCGATCTGGCCATCGTCGAGCCGACCTCGGGCAGCCTGGTGAACGCAGTCCGTTCGTACAGCAAAGGTGCCAGCGGTATCCTGAATGATTTTGCCGCCGGTCCCAACGACACACGCACCCTGACCTTTGGCGGTCTCAGCAGCAACGGCAAATACGCCCTCGTGCTGGTCAACAAAGAGCGCCCATTCCTCGATGAGCAGCGCGCCGGCCGTTACGAGGTGAAGGTCTCGATCCTGGCCTGCCCCGAAGGCACCATCCCCACGGCCCGCTTTGGCTGCCAGGCCTTGGTGCGCCCGCACCAGGCGCTCGCCGGCCAGTACAACTACGTCACCCCCCAGCGCAGCGTCGGCAACCTGATCGTCTACAGTGAAGGCAACTTCAACGGCCCGCCGAACGGCGCCTGGTGTACGATCCCGGTGTCACGCGGCGCAGCCCTCATTGGCCCCACCGGCGGTGCACCCTTCTCGCCCGACCGCTACATCTACGTGGCCCAGGGCAGCATCTGCTGGGATCCGGCCACACAAACCATCTACACCACCGACGACAGCGGGACCGGCATCGGCTATCCCAAGTCCTCACCAAACGTCGACGGCACCACACGGCTCAAGTTTGCGCCCTCGGTCGGCATCTACGGCGATCCCATGCTCTACCCGGCGCCGTCGCAGTACGGTCGCCTGACCTGCCGGGTCCTCCTCAACCTGTGCGCCGGTCTGTACCCGGAAACCGGCACGATGCGCCGCGTCCAGCCGTTCAAGGAGTGGAAGACCAGCTTCACGCCCACCGCCGGCAGCGATTACATCCGCACGACGTCACAAAACGGCGGACAGGCCGTCGGTGCCGGCACGATCAACGTCCCGGTCGTCGTCGACAAGAAGTACCCGGCGCAGAACATCCAGTGGGACGTCTCGTGGACGCTGTATCCCAGCCCCAATGCGCCGGTCCCCAACGGCAATCCAACCAGTGACTTCCTGCGTTACCTGTTCACCGTCAACGTCACCCAAACGCCGGCCCTGGCGCAGCCCGCCCTGCTGGCCAGCGTCGAGCTGCGCGTGCTCGACGGTCCGAATGGCCCGGCGTCGGGTAAAATCCTGATCCCCGACAACCTGCAGAAGAGCAGCGGCCCCACCAATGCCCAATTCTCGGCGCCCGATGCCAAACTGACCCTGCCACCGCAGCTGGGTGGTGGCCAGACCGCTGGCGCCACCAAACGCATCAAGGTGGCGGTGCTGCCGCCGGGCGAGCCGCGCCGCTCCCCGGTCGACGACCCTGATCCGTCGACAGCCTACTGCGGCGATGCCAATACCAGCTGCCTCGAGATCCGCCGGCCCAACTTCCAGTGGGACAACGGCAACGGCGACGTCAAGCTGGTCGACCTCCCCGACGTCTTTATTCAGGACCAGGCTGGCATGATCAGCGTTAGCCATGACGGGCAGCTCACGGTATTCAGCAACGACCATCCCAACGCCGCGCCCAACGATTTCGACCAGTCCTTTGCCTTCGAGACCTGGGGTGCCAGCGTGAAGGTGACCGAAGAAACCTGCGGTGGGCCAGACCTGGTGACGGTCATCCGCGGCCGCGCCGCCATCGCCCTGCCGATGCTGGGCGACGACGGCAGCAATGGCGGTCCGGTGGCGCCGCCGGCCGTGGTCATGGACTTCAAGCTGTGTGAGACCGAGCTCAACTACGCCAAGCTCGAACTCGACATCGCACCGACGTACGTGCCGGTGGGAGCAACCGGTCTCGGCGTCGACCTCCTGGGCGGTGAAGTGACGATTGCCCAGGACCACACCGAAATCAGCCTGACCGTCGGTTTCCGCTCGGTGCCGAGTGACGCGACCCTGTCCGACGGTTTCGGCACGGTGACGATCGACACGCGCGGCATGTTCCAGGTCGATGCGGGGGCCACGATCGTGGGTGTGCTCAACGCCGATCTGGAGCTGCGCGTGGCCTGGGCGCCGCTGGACGTGCTCTTCAAGGCCGGGGTGAGCGCCTTTGGTGGTCTAATTTCAGGCGAACTCAAGATGCACGCCTGGATCGGCCAGGGCTGGCAGAACCAGTACAGCTGGCTGCCCAACAACAAGGATTTCCACTTCACCGGCAGCATCAAAGCGCAGCTGTTTATCGAAGAAGACATGGTCGTGGCCTACGTGCCGCCGTTCGACATCACCCGCGGTGTCAGCATCGCCTTTGGCGAGTTCTGCCAGAACGACAACTGCACCGACTACAGCTGGGGCATGTCGGCCTCCACCGATCTGGTTGGTTTTACCGTCGGTCTGTACGTCGACGACGAAGGCCCCGAGCTCTTCCTGGGCAGCGACGACCACACCCTGATCGACGAATTCGGCGGCGGTAACGGTGCCAACGGGCCCGAAAGCGCCCTGGATGGCAGCCCCAACACGCCCAACGTCATCCCGCCGATCGACGTCACGGGCATCGAACTGCCCGGTAACTGGCAGCCTTTGCTCTACCCCATGATCCAGTCGCCGGTGGCATCGTGGCAGAAGAAGACACCGGCACAGCACGGCTGTGTGAGTGGACCGAGCACGACCCTGACCTGCACCTTCAACATCCTGGCCAACAAAGCCGGTCGCGCCGTCTTCTCAGTCGCCTGGCAGAATGGCACGCTCGACGTGGCCTTGATCAAACCGGACAGCACCGTCGTCACCACCAGCGAGCCCGGCATCGTCGTCACGCAGACCCTGGGGCTCGACAAGCGCGTCACCTTCGCCGTGACCCCGGTCGACCCGATGCCGGCGGTGGCGGCCGGGCAGTGGAAGCTGCGCATCAGCGGTTCTTACGTCAATGGCCCGCAGAACGGCCCGCACCACGGCTTTAGCATGCTCTTTGCCTCCGATCCGCCCAAACCAACCCTGACCTGGCTGACGCCGGTGAGCCAGGTGAATGGGACGACCGAAATCGACCTGGAGTGGTTCGCCAGCCGCGCCGGGCAGCCGGTCGACGAATACATGGAGCTGTTCTACACGCCCGTGCAGTACAAACCGATCACGGACACGGAGGTCATCAGTGCCACGATCATCGCCAACAAGATCCATGCTTTCGACGGCAGCTTGACCTGGGACACGACGGGTCTGGCCACGGGCGAGTACGCGATCGGCGCACGGATCGACGATCACCGCCAGGGCAACGGTCACCTGGTCTTTTGGGCGCCGGGTTCGGTGTTGATCAACGACACAACCCCGCCGCCGGCGCCGGCGATTCAGGGCAGCGAAACTCTGGCCGATGCCCTGGTCGTCACCTGGAAGGCAGACGTGCTGACCAAGGACCTGGCCGGTTATCTGATCGAGTACACCTACCCATCGTGGGACAACCAGGACCTCAACCGGGTCAAACGAGTGCTGCCGCGGGCGCGGGCGACGTCGTTCTGGCATTACGTCCCGGGCTTCCAACCCACCGAGCAGGCGCGCCTGGGTGGTCTGCTGGCCGGCTACGTGACAACGGTCTGTCTGCGGGCGTTCGATGTCTCGGGCAACGTCAGCTCCTGTGCACCGACCGCGATTCCGATCGACTGGGAAGTTCCCAACCCACTCAGTGCCCCGCAGAACCTGGCCGCACAGACGAGCCGCAGCCCGCTGGGTTTGCAGGTCACGTGGAACGCGCCGGCGTCTGGCTCGCCAGCTGGCTATCTGCTGGCCTACGAGCCGACCGGCTGCCAGGTGCCCGGGGGCAACACACCGGCCGCCCAGGGTTTCTCGCCGCTCAACGTCGGGCTGGTGACCAACTACCTGCTGACAGGTCTGAAGGAAGGGCAGCGTTACCTGGTGACGGTGGCCGGCTTCAAGAGCAGCGGCGTGATTGGCGATGAAGCCAGCACGATCGGCATGTACGCCAACCCGGCCGACAGCAACGGCGACGGGCTGCCCGATGGCTGGCAGAGCATCTTCCAGGTCACCGGCAGTACGCAGGACCCGGACCAGGATGGCCTGAGCAACATCGAGGAATTCAACCAGGGTACCTATCCGACCAAGTCGGACAGCGACCACGACGGGTACTATGACAAAACCGAGATCACGGGTGGCAGTGACCCCTGCGCCCCGAACTCGATGCCGGTGGGCAGCCCCGACGTGATGCTGGCATTGGGCGGCAGCTCACAGCTGAACTTTGCCGTCACCAGCAACCTGGGAAGTGCCGAAGCCAAGGCACTGACCATCTTCAACCAGGGCAGCAGCGCACTGAGCTGGTCAGCCACCGCCTCGCATCCCTGGATCGTACTCAGTGCCAATTCGGGGGTCGAAGGCGAGCAGCTGCACGTGAACGTCAACAAGACCGGGCTGGCGCCGGGCATCTACCACGGAACCGTCAACCTGGAGAACACGACGACCAGTGCCAACGGCCCGCAGACGGCGGCTGTGGAGAAGGTCGCGATCCCCGTGTCCTTCGAGGTCCGGCCGGCACGCTGGTTCAGCCTGGCCGAAGTGGTCCACCTGGCCAACCTGTGGGGTCAGCCGAACGCCGAGTGGGACCTGACCGGTGATAGGATCATCACCATCCAGGACATCCAGCTCGCCTGCGCCAAC
>JAYRNS010000686.1:0-2031 GCA_041912075.1 Anaerolineae bacterium | reverse complement strand
GCCGTGGAAGGGGTACAAAACCTGGGGCCGGCCATGCCGCTGGTGAGTGCGCTCTATCTGATTCCGGGCGTGATCTTCATTCTACTACCCTTTATTTTTCCGAATGGGCGTTTTGTACCACGCTGGACCCGATGGACCCTCCCGATACTTCTGCTGCTTACCGTGCCGGTTACGCTGCTGCCCACTCTCCCTGGCGTGACTGTCAGCACCGGTTTGTTTTCACTGTTGACACTCCTGGCTTTTGGCTCGTGGATTGTCATCGCCACCTACGCAGCTGTGTATCGTTACCGCCGCGTTTCCAGCCCGACCGAGCGCCAGCAAACCAAATGGGTTGTCGGCGGCTTTTTGGTCACCTGTCTCCTGTTCATCCCGTTTACCATCGCTGCCATTTGGTTCCCGCCTGACACGACCAGCCCCCAGCGCCTGCTGTTCATGCTCCTGGTCTTTCTGCCGTGTTACCTCCTACTCTACCTGGCTATGCCGGCCGGCGTAGCCTTCGCCATTCTGCGCTACCGGTTGTGGGACATCGACGTCATCGTGCGCAAGACGCTGGTGTATGCCGTGCTGACCGCGCTGTTGGCACTGGTTTTCTTTGGTATCGTCACGCTGCTCAGCAGCATCTTCTCCGCGATCAGCCAGCAGCAGTCCGCCCTGGTGATCGTCGTCTCCACGCTGGCAATTGCTGCGCTGTTCAACCCGCTGCGCCGGCGGGTGCAGAACGGCATCGACCGCCGTTTCTACCGCCAGAAGTACAACGCCCAGCAGGTGCTGGCGCAGTTTGCCACCACGGCCCGCGATGAGACCAACCTGAATACACTGACCAGCGAGCTGCTGCGGGCCGTGGAAGAGACGATGCAGCCGGAGCGAGTCAGCGTGTGGATGAAAGAGTAGCGTTCATCATAAGGAGACCGTATGAGATGCATCCGTTGAATGGCACACCACGACCCCCGATAACCCGCGCAGACCGGATGGCCCTGACAGCTGTCGTGTGTGTCGGGTTGTGTCTGCTGCTCGTCGTTGGTTTGCACGTCACCGATCTGCGCATCGCCTACGCCCAGGCAGAAGCCTGCGTCGCCGGCCCGCACAGCGGCACTATCTCGGCCGATCAGACCTGGTGCGCCGCCGACAGCCCACACGCACTCAGCGGTGACGTTGTCGTGGCGCCGGGTGTCGTGCTGACAATCGAGCCTGGGGTGGTAGTCAAGGGCAGCAGCAACGTGGAGCTCAAAGTGCAAGGTCGTCTCGTAGCCAATGGCACCGCCGCCCTGCCCATCACCTTCACTTCGGCCACCGACAGTGGCCCCAACCAGTGGTCGGGTCTGATCTTCGATGGCGGTACCGGTGAGCTAAACTACGCGACGGTGCGCTACGGCGGCAACCGCAGCAGTCTCAACGAGAACTGCAGCACCAGCGGACTGGGTTTCAACATCGCCGTGCGCAACGTGTCGAGCGGAGAAGTCAGACTGCAAAACAGTCAGATACAGTCGGAATACTACTCCTGTAACAACTGGCAGAACGCCGACTACGGTCTCTACGTCGAAAACAGCCGGGTGACGGTCGATGCGACGCTGTTCCAGGCCAACGGTAATGCCTCCGACGACTACCCGTTCTACGCCTTCGGTGCCAGCACGGTGGTGACGCTGACCAACAGCACGTTCACGGCGAATGCGCGGCAGCGGGTGCTCTTTGGCGGGAACGTGCTCTCCACCTGGGACGCAAACCTGGCTCCACAAACTGGTCTGGAGGGGTATGAGCTGGCCGGCGACATGACGGTGCCGGTCAGCCAGACGTGGACCATCCAACCCGGCGCAACGTTGATGGGCCGTGACTCGGTAGAGATCAAGGTGCAGGGCCATCTGGACGCCATCGGTACGTCCATCCAGCCCATCACCTTCACTTCGGCGACCAACACCGGCGTGGCGCAGTGGTCGGGCCTGGTCTTCGACGGCGGCACCGGTGACCTGCATTACACAACGGTGCGCTACGGGGGTGATCCCAATAGTCTCAACGAGAACTGCAACACCAGCGGGT
>JAYRNS010000685.1:0-4234 GCA_041912075.1 Anaerolineae bacterium | reverse complement strand
AGCCGTTTTGCGGCAGTTATTCTTTTACGATGCCTTTCTTGCTCACGGTTTCAGTTGTACGCCTGTCACGTCATCGCCAGAGTCTCACGGAATTGGGGTGTTGGTCGGTTCTGGAATCGGCGTGTTGGTCGGTTCTGGAACCGGTGTATCGGTTGGTACCGGAACCGGCGTGTCGGTTGGTACCGGAACCGGCGTGTCCGTGGGTGGTAGCGGCGTCGCCGTCGGTCGCACCGGTGTTGGTGTCGCGGTCGGAGGTACAGGTGTGTTGGTCGGTGGCATTGACGTGGCGGTTGCCGTGACCCGGCGGGTCGCCGTCGGCGTGGCCGAAGCGGATGGTGTGACGGTGGGGGTTGTACTGGCGGTCTCTACAGGAGTAGGCGTCGGCGACGCAGTCGGGGTAGCCGTATCAGCCACGTCGCGGCAGGTCTCCGTGACCTGACCAGACGCCAATACCCAGGTACACTCGACCCCTGCACCCGGTCCACCCAGGACATCCGCCGGCTGTCCGTTCACGCCGACCGTCACACCACCGGCGTTGTCCGTGCGCAGGACGACCTGTTTGTGCGCCTGCCAGGTCTTCTGCTGACCAGCCTGGAGGCTGCCTTCGAACGCCCGGTTCCCATCGACCGTGACGTGCAGGTTGGCCGGCGCGCCGATGGCAGCCACGAGCTCGAACGATGTCAGCGCAACCGTCGGTGTGACAGAGGCTGCGACTGGCTGTGCGGCCAGCGTACTCGTCGGTGACATCGTCGCCGGTGCCACCACGGGCAGGGAGGCGCTGCCGCCGTTGCGCCCGCTCAATACAGCAACCCCGCCCACGACCAGCAGCAGTACCACGATGGCACCGCCGGCCACAAGCCAGAGCGGTGCCAGGGCCTTTTTGGCTGGCGGCGGTGCCACCACACCGCCCGAGGACGGCGGTGCGGCGGGGACCAGACGTGTGGCGCCTTCGCTGCCAGCTGTGGATGGTGGCTTTGCCGGGACGGGTGACCCTTTGCCACCCGCCGCGGGCAGTGGCGAGGGCCCGGCCGCCGCGACGGCTGCGCCCAGCCCCACCGCCGGGGTGATGGGTGTTTTGGCCCCTGCCGGCATCTTGCCCCCAACCGCCTGGGTAAAATCGTTCGCCAGCTGGCTGGCCGTCTGGAATCGATCAGCCGGCCGTTTGGCCATTGCTTTGAGAACCACTGCTTCGACCGGCTTGGGTATATCGGTGCGCACCTGACGCAGGGGCGGCGGCGGATCGTGCACGTGGGCATAGGCGGTGGCCATCGAGCTGGAGCGAACGAAGGGTACCTTGCCCGTCAGCATCCGGTAGACGACCACGCCCAGCGAGTAGATATCGGTCCGCCCGTCGACAGCCTCACCCAAAGCCTGTTCGGGTGCCATGTACTCGGGGGTGCCAACGACGATGCCGCTGCGCGTCAGCCCAGTGGCTTCGCCCGCCCGCACCAGCCCGAAGTCCATGACGGTGGCCTGGCCTTCCGGGCTCAGCATGATGTTGGACGGTTTGATGTCGCGGTGAACGATGCCGCGACGGTGAGCATAATCGAGCGCATCGGCTACCTGGCGCACGACGTGCTGGGTTTGCGCCAGCGGCATCGAGCCGTGGTGCGTCAGCCACTGGTCGAGGGTGACCCCGTCCAGGAACTGCATGACGATGTAGTGCACCTGGTTCTCTTCGCCCACGTCGTGGATGGTGACGATGCCGGGGTGATGCAGCCCGGCCGCAGTGACCGCCTCCTGACGGAAACGGGTCACGAACTGGCGGTCATAGGTCAGCTCGAGCGGCAGAACCTTGATCGCGACACGGCGCTGCAGCATCGTGTCGTAGCCCAGATAGACGACACCCATCCCACCACGTCCAATTTCGGACTGGATCGAGTATTTGCCCGCCAGCTGCTGGCCAATCAGAGTATCCACGAGCATCTGTCCCGTATCATGAAAGCTGCTTGAACGTGAACTCGACCTCACCAAAGCGGATGGTGTCACCATCCTTGACCATCGCCGGCTGTTCGAGGCGGGCGCCGTTGAGAAACGTCCCATTGGCGCTGCCCAGGTCGTACAGCATGAAGTGGTCCTCCTCCAGGCGGATACGTGCGTGCTGGCGTGACACGGTGGCATCACCCAGGACCACGGTATTGCCCTGGGCCCGGCCGACGTCGGTGGTTTCCAACAAATCGAAACGACGGCTGGCATTTTTGCTATCCACGAGCATGGCCACGTGTTTGGGCAGGCGTTGGATGACGCGCGTACCGCCACTGCCAGCATCGGCGGCCGCAGGGGGTACGGCGTAGGGCGCGGGTGGGGGTACCGGGGGCGCGCCGTAACTTCCCACGGTGGCGGTTGGTGCCGGCGGCATACCGCTGCCCGCAACCGGTGGTGCCGCCGTTACGCCGCCGGCGGGTGGCGGTGGTACAGCACCGGCCGCTGAGATTGACCACTCACCACCGCCCGCGCCGTAATCATAGGCGGGTGTGCTGCTGGCACGCCGGCGCCGCAGCCAGACGAACAAGAGGACCAGCAGCACGACGAGAAGCAGCAGCGCGATACCAATCAAAGCAGCCGGCAGCGGATTGTCTTGGATAAAGGTCGTCACACCATCGAAGATACCGGAGCTAGATGCCTCACTGGTTGGGCTGACGGTGGGGGTTGGTTCGCTGCTGGCACCCGCGGGTGTGGCCGCGGGCTGCAGACCGCCCGGTACGGTGAACTTGACTTCGTTGTAGGACTGCACACGCGGTGAGCGCACGCGCAGCAGCAGACTGTGCTGCTGGTTGTCCTGCGGGACGTGCGAGTTGTAGCTTAGTTTGTACTGCAGTTTCATCTGGTTCAGCACCTGTTGGAACAGACCCGAAAACTCCTCCGGCGCCGGGGCTTTGCGATATTCGCCCCCGGTGCGCACCGCCAGGCGCTGCAAGTAGTCTTCGTTGACGCGGTTGGTGCTGAGGCTGATAGGAAAGATGGGGATGCCAGCCCGGTTGGCTTCGGCAATCGGATCGTCGGCGGCCAGTGCACTCACCGTGTCGAAGCCATCGCTGATGAGAATGATCGCCCGTCGCCCCCCCTGCTCGGCCGTGAAATGGACGGCGCGTACCAGGGCGTCGTACAGGGGCGTTGGCTTCTTGCCCTCGATGTTCAGGAAGTTGACGACGTTCAAGACCTGGTTTTTGTCGTTGGTAAAGGGGACTTCCACCGAGCTGTCGATCGTTTTGTCGTTGGGTTCCACCGCACGATTGATGCCAAAGAACGCGATCCGATCGGGGTCATTGTCCGTGTCGATTAGCTGTTCGAGCAGACGGGTGGAGGCCGTTTTGGCTTCTTCCAGCGGCTTGCCGGCCATGCTGCCGCTTAGATCGATCACCAGAGCGATCGACACGTTGGCGTTGGGGTTGACCGCCTGATCAACCGCCGTGGGTGGAAAGGAGGTACGGCCATCCTCGACGAGCTCGAAGGTGCGGATATCCAGGTTGGGAATGGGGACGCCGTTGGCATCCTGGACCGAGGCGCGGGCAGTCATGGACGGGTAGTTGGTGCTGTCGACCTCGTCGATGATGACACCAGAACCGCCCTGGGCAGCCGCCAGCGGCGTGAGCAGCAAGATCAGGACACAAACACCCAAGAGGGTGCTTGCGACCGCGCGCAATCGCAGCGTGTGCATATGCCCTCATACTTTCTTGAAAACCAGGGTTGTCTCGCCGAGCAGCAGATGGTCGCCATCGTGCAGCACGTGCCGGTAGACGCGGCTCGTGGGGTTGCGATAGGTCTCTTTGCTGCCCACGTAAGTCCCGTTGCGGCTGGCCATATCGATCAACACAAACGACGCGTCACCACTTTCAGTGGTCTCCAGCCTGATCTTGAGGTGCTGGCTGGAACAGGCATCGTCGGGCACGACGATATCATTGCCGGCGACGCGCCCCACCGTGGTCGTATCGGGACGCAAGGGATAAATCCGTCCCCGTTCGGATCCATCCATACAGACCAACCAGGCAAACACGGTCGTTGCGGGACGTTGGTCGAGCATCACGGTGGCCGACTCCGGCCGCGGTGTACCGGGCGGCCCACCCGTCCAGGTCGGTGGTTCAGGTGGCGCAGGGATACCCCAGCCAGGCTGGTTGGGGCGCGGTGTCGGCTGGTCGGCGCCCGGAATCACCGGTCGCACGACGGGCGATCCACCCGGACCCACGAACTGGGTGGGTTCTTCCTCTCCCCCACCGCTGCCCGTTTTGATCGTCTT
>JAYRNS010000684.1:0-1650 GCA_041912075.1 Anaerolineae bacterium | reverse complement strand
TCGCCCACCAAAACAGGGGCCCACGCGCCCCACCGCCTACCAGATAACCAACTGCCACACCGGGCAGAATCGAGTGCGCCAGTGCATCGCCAAAAAAGGCCATACCGCGTAACACGACGTAGGTGCCCACGATCGCACAGACGATCCCCACCAGGACAGCCGCCGCCAGGCCACGGACCATGAACGCATACTGCAAGGGCTGGAGCAAGGCGTCGATCATGCGTTGGCGGTCCCATCGTCGCAGCACGTATCTTCGACCGCCACGGTGGCGCCATCCACGGTCAGCAGCCGCAGGTGACTGCCGTAGGCGTCGATCAAAGCCGGGGCGGCAAAGACCGCGTCCGGACTACCGAGTCCAATCAAACGATGGTTTAGCAGCATGACGCGGTCGAAGCGCGCCGCCGCCAGCTGCAAATCGTGCAGGGCCACCATAACCGTCACATGGCGCGTGCGCAGGGTGTCGAGAATCTCGAAGATGCCCTCCTGCGAGGGGGCATCGAGACCGGTCAACGGCTCGTCCATCAGCATCAGCTCGGCTTCCTGCGCCAGTGCCCGCGCAATAAACATGCGCTGCTGCTGGCCACCCGACAGCTGGCTGATCTGCCGCTCGATCAGGTCCTGCAGACCGACAACGGCCAGGGACTCGCGTACGATCTGCCAGTCCCGGGCGCGCGGTTGGCGAAAGAGCCCCATGCGTCCCGTGCGCCCCATCATGACGACGTCGGCCACACTCACCGGGAAATTCCAGTCGACCTGATTGCGCTGCGGGACATAGGCAATGCAGGCGTGTCCATCGGGCGCATGGCCGAACACCTCTACCTGACCCTCCGTGGGCCGCAGGACGCCCGCGATCACCTTGAACAATGTGCTTTTACCGGCCCCGTTGGGACCCACTACGGCCAAACGTTCGGCTGCTCGCAGCTCGAACGAGACATGATCGAGCGCCAACCGGCCGTCGTAACGCACCGTCAGATCGTGCGCATGCAGCACGGCGCTCCCTGGGCCATGCGGCGCATAGTGGCGTCGCAGCAGCTGGTCGGTCTGGCGAAGTTGTTTGATGAGTCCCATGGGTCTGTCCTATACCGTTCCAGGGTGCAGTCCCGCTGAAAGTGCGCCGGTTTCACCCAGTGCCGGTGCAGGGAACGTACCCGGTGAAATTGCCCGGTTCTCAGCGATCACGGAACCGGACAACAGTCCTGCACCGGCACCTGGGAGCGGCTCACTGGAGCGCGTCGACGATCGCGCGGACGTTGTACCGCATAAAGGCCAGGTAAGAATCGGCGTCACCGCCCGGTGCGGTCAATGAATCGGTGTACACCTGAACCAGACGAGTACCCGTATCACCGGCCACGCGCTCGGCTAATGCCGGATTCACTGTGTTGCCCAGCAGGATTGCCTTGACCCCGGTTCGACGGATGGCATCTTCCAGCGCGGCCAGTTCCTGCGCCGATGGCTCGGCCAGGGTATTGTAGCCGGGAACGAGGGCACCAACCTGCTCGAAGCCGTAGCGCTGCGCAAAGTAGCTGAAAATAAGGTGGTCGGTCACCAGCTGGCGGTTGGCTGCCGGGATCGACGCCACCTGCTCGACGATCCAACGGTCGAGGTCTTGCAGCGCGCGGCGGTAAGCAGCCGCGTTGGCCTGGTAAGTCG
>JAYRNS010000683.1:0-1795 GCA_041912075.1 Anaerolineae bacterium | reverse complement strand
TAGAGTTGGGTGGGCATGATGGTCACTCGGCGCATGTTCGATCGGCGGCAGTGCTCCAGGGAGGCATCATCCCCGATCGATCACCGCAAGTTCGCCGGCTGGGGTACGAGCACGAACTTGTATTGGAGCCCGTTCCCGTTGTTGTCCGTCCAGGGTAATGAGTACCGCGTGTTTCATTTGAGCCAGCGCCACATAGACCGCGTCACAGCCACGAATACGGTAGGCGGCAGCCACCTCTGTGGCGAGATTGCCCAGACTCTCATCCACGATGACGATGCGCACGCCTGGCCATTCGCCGTACATTTTGACTGCCTCACGTGCCAAATGCGGATCGTCCAAGCCACGTGTGATTGCGGCAGCGATTTCGACGAGGGCAATGATCGGAACGTACAGTACGCTGCGGCGAGCGGTCAAAAGGGTAAGCAAACGATTTGCGTCTGCATGGAAGAGCTGTGGCGGCAGGGCATCTGCAACGAACACACTGGCGTCGATGACATAGGCGGGGCCAGGCATCATTCAGCGCCTCTGCTCTTCGAGTAGTTGCACAGCGGTTTTGTCGCTCTGCCATTTTGCCGCGATTTCGGCGCGTAATACGGCCAAACGATCCCAGAACTCACGACTGCCCTGGACTGCGGCCACTGCGTATTCCGTCTCGACCTCTTGCCAGGCTTCGTCGACCGGCAGAATCACGGCAACCGGCCGGCCGTGGTGTGTGACCACGTATTCGACGCGGTCTTCGCGTACGGCGCGGATGATTTCCGAGGTATCGTTTTTGAGTTCACGTACACCAACTCGGGGCATGGTTCTCGCCTCCTGGGTAATTGTAGCCATGATTGTGGCTACATTATAGCGCAGATGCGCATCGACGTCAAACACTGCCCGCCCAACGGGTGATCGGGTGATTGCAGATTTGACAGAAGCTGCTGCTTCGGTTACCCTTGGGCCCTGGTTGGGGAGTAGCCCACCCCGGCGTTTGCGACCGGGGCGAGCAGTCGTCAATACGGAGCACCGCTCCCGGCTGTTCTACGTGTTTCGACACTACAGGCGAGACCACCACGACTTTTGGGCCGTGGGGTTGCGCCTTTTTTGTAGCCGGCGGCCGAACTCGAAAGCATACGGGAGGCCGCGGCGATGCCATGCACTTCGATCTGACCCAGCTGATCCAGACGATTGGCTACATCGGTTTGTTTGCGATCGTATTTACCGAATCGGGGCTGTTTTTCGGCTTCTTCCTGCCCGGTGACAGCCTGCTGCTGACGGCCGGACTGTTGGCGGCACAGGGTCAGCTGGACATCGCGGTACTGCTGCTGATTTTGCCGTTGGCGGCGATCCTGGGCGACAGTGTCGGGTACTGGTTCGGCAAACGCACCGGGTCGCGCATCTTCAGCCGTGATGACTCGCTGCTTTTCCGGCGCAAGAATTTGCTGGCGGCCGGTGCTTTCTACGACCGGCACGGTGGCAAGACGATTGTGCTGGCCCGGTTTATGCCCTTCATCCGCACCTTTGCCCCGATCGTGGCCGGTGCGGTGGAGATGCCCTATCGGCGCTTTTTGGTCTTCAACGTGGCGGGCGCGCTGCTGTGGGGTGTGGGGGTCACGCTGGCCGGGTATTTCCTGGGCCAGGCCATTCCCGACATCGACAGTTACTTCCTGCTCATCGTCGCCGGCGTGATCCTGGTCTCGGCACTGCCGACCCTGATCCACCTGGCGAAGGAGTACGGTCCGACGGTGCGCCGGCTGGTTGGCGAACGTCTCAATGTTGGCGGTAGTCGTGATACGCTGACGCCGGTGCGGGT
>JAYRNS010000682.1:0-4003 GCA_041912075.1 Anaerolineae bacterium | reverse complement strand
GATGCGTCGAAGAACTCACGCGGGTTGGCCATCCGGAAGTCGGTGTGACTGCTGCCCAGCATGACGCCGCGCTGCCCCAGCGGCGCATATTTGGTCGCGGCCACCAGCAGCTGCGCCTGGACGGCGTTGCGTACGTTGGGCGCCATGATGCCCAATGCGCCCACGTCGAGGGCACGCGCCACAAAGTGGTATTCGATCTGCGGAATACGCACGAACGGCGCCACCGTCGTGGCCTTGAACCAGGCAACCAGGTTGGCGACGTCAGCCATCGCCAGACCCGTGTGCTCCATGTCGATCACGACAAAATCCACCCCGGCCGCCTCGACGATCTGGGCGATACCGCGCGTGGCAAACTCCAGGATCATATGACCTACGGGAACACCGCCGGCCGCCAGAACCTGCTGGAAACGGTTGTCTTTCATGGCTGATTCCTCAGGCGATGCCGCCGCGCGCGATGGCCTGCACCGCCTGCTGGCCACACGCGGCAATCAGGTGGATGAGCGCGGCAAAACGCGGGTCTTGGGTAAAACCCTGCCGGTAGCGGTAGTAGATCTGCTGGCCGATGACCCCCACTTTGAACAGACCAAAGACGTAGTAGAACAGGACGTCGCCCACGTCGCGACCGCTGCGCAGTGCGTACCGGTCGACCACCTCCCGGCGCGTCAGATTGCCCGGCAGACTGGTCAACCCCAGCATCTGCAGCACGGGTGCGTCGCCGGTCTCGATCCAGTAGGCCAGCGTGGTGCCAAGGTCCATGAGCGGATCGCCAATGGTGGCCATCTCCCAGTCCAGTACGGCCAGGACGCGCGTCAAATCCGCAGGATCGAGCACCAGGTTGTCGTACTTGAAGTCGTTGTGGATGAGCACGGCACCGCGGCTGGGTGGCTGGTGGCTGGTCATCCACGCGGCCGCCGCGTCCATGTCGGGCAAATCGTCGGTGCGTGCATTCTGATAACGCGCGATCCAGCCGCTGACCTGGCGGGCCACGTACCCCTCCGGCCGGCCGAGGTCACCCAACCCGGCCGCGGTATAATCGACGGCGTGCAGCTCCACCAGGGTATCGACCAGGGCTTCACCCAGCGCGTGCATCAGGCCCGGTTCCAGGGTCATACCCTGCGGGGGACGGTCGCGCAGAATGATCCCATGGACTCGTTCCATGACGTAAAACGGCGCGCCCAGCACGCTGAGGTCGTCGCTGTACAGAAGCGGGCGTGGCACCTTGGGGTAGACGTCGACCAGGGCGCGCAGGATGCGGACCTCGCGCGCCATGTCGTGCGCGGTCTTGACGTTGGTCCCAAAGGGCGGCCGGCGCAAAACGAATTGGCGCTCACCCAGCCGCAGCAGATAGGTCAGGTTGGAGAACCCGCGCGGAAACTGCTCGATGACCAGCGGCCCCGTGGCACCGGGCAGGTGGGCCAGGAGGTAGGTCTCGAGCGCCTGGGTGGGCAGCATTTCGCCCGCCCGCACCCCGGCCGGCTGGTCGATGTAGCGGGCATCAGCCATGATGCATCTCCCGCTGGTCCACTGCACTCTGCGCGAGTTCGAGCAGGGAAGGTATGCGGGCCGGCCAGTCACCGGTGTCGCGCAGCACACGTATCACGTGGGTGAGCGCCACCGATTCGCTGTAATACTGCTCGTGCCGAACCGCGTTGGGCAGGCCGTTCACGTAGGCCTGGATCTCGCTGAGCGCCGTGGCCATCAGCAGCAGCGGGTCGACACTGCTCAGCAAACCGGTCAGCTCCGATTCTTCCAGACGCAGCTCGGCTTCGATGCGCGCCATCAGCACCGCCATCTGCGCCGCCATCAGACCCGTGAGCGCGTGCCCCTCCTCACCCATGTAGAAGACCGGTGCCGTAGAGCGCACATGGCACGTGCGGTAGGCCTGGCTGGTTTCGAACGTCAGGCTGCCGCCAAAGGTCAGGACCATAAAAGAATCACCATCATGCGCACGCAGTGCCATCTGACCCGGCGCAACGTGCATGGTGTCCGGGACACTGGTGGCATAGTTGACCACCGTGCTGCGTGCCCGGCCATATTCTTCGACCTGCAGCACGATCTGGGCCGTGTCGAAGGCACGCTCGCCCGGATGAGGTGTCAAAAACACGTCGATGCCGGTGTGACCCACCGGCGGTGTGTACTTCGAGGGCAGAAAAACGTAACCGTCGAATTCGTTCATTCCACTTTCCTGGCAGCCGCCTTGGCTGTACATTCGAACAGCGTGCGGCGCACGTCGATGATCCCGGCACCCAGTGCCGGGTCCTTGGCCGGTGTGGCACACTGGCTCAGGATGGCTGCCACGTCGCCCGCCCCAAAGCGGCCGCGACCCGCCTGCAGCACCAGCGCCGCCAGCCCGCTGACCTGCGGCGTCGCAAACGACGAGCCGGTCCAGTGGGCGTATCCGGTGCCGTTGGGCGTCAGGTCGACCGAGGCGGCCACGCCGGCCGCACAGGTCGCGTTGGGCTGGCACAGCTGCAGACGTGGCTGGCACGTCGTGTCCCCGCCGGCCGCCACGGCGACCGCCTCACCCTGGTTACCCACGCCGCGCCCATCCCCACCCGGCGCGGCGATGTCACCCTGGTTGGAGAAACAACCACGCTCGTCGAAGATATTGCTGGCCGCTACGCCCATGACGCTGTCCAATGCCGCCGGCAGCTGAGCACCTTCGGGTGTGGACAGGTTGGCCGAATCGTTGCCGGCGGCGGCCACGACCACCACGTCCAGACAACGGGCCACCTTCATCATATAGTCGAGCGATTGGACATCCACCGGCAGGTTGAACCCCGCGGCACCGGGTGGGATACGCACCCCCAGGCTAAGGTTGATGACAGTACCCAGGTACTTGTCCCCTTCTTTGCCGGTGGTCACCAGGAAATCGTGCAGAGCGCGGTTGAGGGTCCCCAGGTCACCACGGTTGTCATCCCCCAGCACACGCACCAGCTCGATGCGGCTGCCCGGTGCCAGACGGTGAAGCATGCCGGCCACGAACAGACCGTGGCTGCGGCTGATCGGCTGGCTGTAGGGGCTGGCACTCGGCGGCAGCGTGGCCACCGGGGCCGGGTTGACCCACCACAGTTCCAGCGGCTGCGGCTGGTCGACCCAGTTGATGGTTTCGAGCTGCAGAGCGTTGGTTTCGCCGGTTCCCAGCGGCGACGTGTCGAAAACACCCACGCGCACACCCGTGCCGTCGACGTTGAGGCGGTCGGGGAGGTCGATGTGGTCGAGGGCCCACTGCGCCAGGTAGAGGGCCGGCTGTGCCAGCTGCGGCGCGCCGTCACCCCCGCTGCCGCCCACCTCCCACGGGCTGCCACCCACTTCCCAGGGACTGCCGCCGACCTCCCAGGGACTGCCACCCACCTCCCAGGGTGAGCCGGCCAGCCAGTTGGGTCCGGCGTGGAGCTTGTTGCTCCCCGGGGTGTCGCGTATGGCGCCGATGATGGCGCCGACGTCGGGCGCGGGGCCGGTGATGCGGTAGACGTCGGTGACAGTCTCGGGCGGCAGCCCGGCGCAGCGCTGCACCTGGGCGGTGTAATCGGCAAACGCCACGCGCGAAACCCGCTCGACGCGGTCCTGCAGCCGGCCCATGACGTCGTCGACGGCCGCGCGCGGTCCGGTGACGATCACCTGGTCCTGCACGTAGAACTCGGCCGGCGGATAGGCCGCCGGGAAAGGCCAAAAACGCTGCGACGCCGTCGCAAACAGACACACGACCAGCAGCACGAGCAGGATGAGTAATAAAGGAAGGAGCCAGACAAGCCGCGGGCGGCGGGTTGGCTGCGGGTTGTTATACACGGTCTTGATCCTTTCCTTTCGCTGTGGCCGGCTCAGAGGCAGCCGGCATCACCCACGAGGTAGAACGGCGCCCAGAAATAGGGATGGCGGTAATGATCGGGCAGGTCACTGTCGAGCACAAAACTCAGCTGGGCGGTGCGCAGTGCGGCTCCTTTGCTCGCACCCGCCATCAGGTGCGAGTAAAAGGCTTGCATGAGCTGCGTGGTCGAGCGGT
>JAYRNS010000681.1:0-2418 GCA_041912075.1 Anaerolineae bacterium | reverse complement strand
CAGCGGCAAGGGTTATTACAAGATGGGCTTCCACCTGCCTAACGAGCCGTTCGATATCGAAGCGCTGCGCTTTGGCGTGCCCGACAAGGACACCAAACTCGAATGGAGTTTCGACGGCGATTTGAAAATCCCACTCGACTGCACGACCGAGCTGGAAGCCGCCTTGACCGCCGGCGCCGGCGGGTTCAAGCTGCTCGGCACCACAATCGACATCGAGGGGTCTGGCGGTTTACGGGCGGGGCGCACGCAGGTCTGCGCGTTCGAGCTGCCGCACGGCTTTGGCGGGATCGAGGTCAAGGCCCAGCGCAACATCTATCGCAAACCGGTGCTGGTGATGGTCAGCTACTTCAACGCGGCCGTCGGCGTCGCGGTTGACCGGATCATCGTCGTGCTGCACCTCGAGGAGTTTGTCGGCAAGCTCGGCGAATTCTACGTGGACGGTAAGGCGCACTTTGGCGTCGAATCACAGATCGACCTGGTGGCGCAGTCGCCTTATTTCAAATTCAGTGACCTGGAGCTGAGCGGCGGTCTGGGGGTGGAAGGCGGTTTCCGCGCCGACATCCAGGTGGTCGAGGTCAAAGTGTGGGCCGGCGCTGACGGCACGGTCAAGTTTATCCGCATGGGACCGGTCACCTGGCCGCCCACCAACAACTGGGACTTTGACAGCATCACGCTGCTGGGTGAAGTCGGTGCCAAATTCCGTCTCTTCTGGTTTTCACACGAAGCCAAGGGCAGCCTGGAGTGGAAGTATCCGCCAACCGCGGCGGGTCCGCCGCTCACGATCAACGGTCTCACGTTGGACAGGCTCACGTACGACGACTGGCGCCTGATCGATCACATCACGACGCCGGATTATGCTGTGTTTACGAACCCGTCGCTGGACGTCGGCCCGCCCGGCAGCCTGCAGGCGAGCAATCCGATCACCAGCGTGCTCGTCAGCAACGTTTACACCTACACCGAGCCGGCGCTGGCGGTCAACCCGGCGATCAGTGACACGCTGCTGCTGTGGGTGCATGACGACATCAACAAACCGGTCGGCCAGTCGTTGGAGATCAATTACAGCCGCTGGGATGGCAGCCAGTGGAGCACGCCGGCCGCGATCACCCACGACAACCAGCTGGACAGCGCGCCGCAGGTGGCCTGGACGACGGGTGGCGAGGCCGTGGCCGTCTGGCAGCGGCTCGACGACACCCTGCCCATCACCGCCACCTGGGATGTCACCACCGCGCAGAAGATCGAGATTGCGACTGCGACCTACAGCGCTACAACCCAAAGCTGGACACCAGCGACCTGGCTGACGCGCAACGGCGTGTTGGATATGACACCGCACCTGGCGCGCAGCCCCGATGGACGCCTGCTGGCCGCCTGGCGGCAGAATCCGGCCGGCCTGGTTGCCGGTACACCCGCGGCACCCGACCGTATCATGACGGCGTTTTACACCGGCACCTGGGGCAGCCCGCTGCTGGCCGTGGACGGCCTGGTGGGGCTGAGCGACCTGGCCGTGGGGTATGGGCCATCCAACCAGGCCATGATCGCCTTCACCCGACCACTGACACCCACCGGGGGTGTCACGCCGACATTGCAGCTCTTTACGACCGGCTGGAACGGCGCGGTGTGGTCGGCACCGGTGGCGCGTACCGACAGCCCGCTGGAGAACCGGCGCCCGCAGGTGGTTTTCGACGCCAGCAACCAGCCGCTGGTGGTGTGGCTGGCCGGCGATATGCTGCGCCTGCTCACCCTGGGCAGCGCTGTCACCGCCACGCTGACCCTGCCGCCGGACATTGGCAACATCGACCAGTTCCGTCTGGTGCAGGACAGCGATGGCAACCTGGCGACGGTCTTTACGGCCCAGGCCTCGCAGCGCGACCTGTACCTGACCTACTACGACCAGGCGCACAACCTGTGGGGCAAACCGCAGCGCCTGACCGACGACCGTGCCAGTGAAGGTTATCCCGCGCCCGGTATCGACCTCCAGGACCGGCTGCTGCTCGGTTATGCGGCCACGGCGACGACTCCCGTGACCCGCACCGGCGTCATCACCAGCACGGGGCAGGTCATCACCTATACCCTGCCGCTCGAAGGCCAGACTGACCTGGACACCTTGCTGTTCACCCCCCGGAACGACGTGGCCGCCGGCGGGCTGGCCGGAAGCCGCGGGCAGCCGATCACCGCCACCTCGGCGATCATCACCAACACGGTGCCGGGGTTTATCCCTGATGAGCAGTGTATCGATGGCATTGGCAGCTACGTCACCAGCGAGATCACCGTCGTGGACGATTTCGCCGTGGGCGACGTCAACGTCGGGGCCAACCTGACGCACACCTACCGCGGTGACCTGACGATCCGCCTGGAAGGGCCGGACGGCACGATCGTCATCCTGCACAACCAGACCAACGGGTCGTCGGACAACCTGGACGT
>JAYRNS010000680.1:0-3646 GCA_041912075.1 Anaerolineae bacterium | reverse complement strand
GTGATGTTCTTGAACCGCCAGTCACGCCGCCTGGGTGATTATGCCGCCGGTACGCTGGTCATTCGTGAGCGAACGGCTGTGAACCTGGACAGTCTGCTGGCCGCCGCACCCTCATCCACCATCGACCCCGAACAGGTGGCCGTCCTGCGCACGCGATTCCCGGCAGTGCGCCGGCTTTCGGCCGCCGATTATGACCTGATCCGCCAGACGTTAGCCCGCGCCGATCGCAGCCAAGTCGACGGCGCCCTCGTGGCCCGTCTGGCCAATGCCGTCGCCGCGCGCATGGGTGAACAACTGCCAGTGGATGTCAGTCCGCGGCATTACTTACAGAACGTGGCCGCGGCATATGAAACGATGACGCACGAGCTTTGAGGTTTGTTGGGAAAGGATGGGACTTCATCATGACAAATCGTGTGGCTGCCCTGGTTGCAGTCTGTCTGATGCTGGTACTGCTGGCGGCTGCATGCGCCCAACCGGGGACACCAGCCCCCGCGGCGACCACGACAGCGGTGGCGCCGGCTGCGCTGCCCGAGATCAAAGCCATTGCGCCAGTGGCGCCCATCACCGCGATGCCCGAGGGGAGTGATGGGTTCGACTGGTGGAACAACACGACCTTCTACGAGATTTTCGTGCGGTCGTTCAGCGATTCCGATGGCGATGGGATTGGTGACTTCAACGGGTTGACGGCCAAACTGGATTATCTCAACGACGGCGACCCCGAAACCACGACCGACTTGGGTGTGACCGGCATCTGGCTGATGCCGATCATGGAATCACCGAGTTACCACGGTTACGACGTCACCGACTACTTTAAGGTCAACCCGGACTATGGCACCGAAGCCGATTTCAAGCGTTTTCTGGAGGAGGCGCACCAGCGCGGTATCCGGGTCGTGGTCGACATGGTGCTCAACCACACCTCCAACGATCACCCCTGGTTCGAAGATGCCGAGACACCCGGTTCCAAACATGACAACTGGTACATCTGGTCCCAAGAAGACCCGGGTTACGCCGGCCCGTGGGGCCAGGATGTATGGTACAAGGTGGGTGATCGCTACTACTACGCGATTTTCTGGGAAGGCATGCCCGACCTGAACTATCGCAATCCCGAAGTGACCGCGCAGATGTACGAGGTCAGCCGTTACTGGCTCGAGGACATGGGGGTCGACGGGTTCCGTCTCGACGCCATCCGGCATTTGATCGAAGATGGTGAAGTACAGGAGAACACACCGGAGACGCACGCCTGGTTACAGGCCTACCGCGATTTCCTGACCGAGATCAAACCGGATGCCATGACAGTGGGTGAGATCTGGAGCAAAACCGACGACGTCGTGCCGTATGTCAAAAATGGTGAAGTCGACCTGGCCTTCGAGTTCGACCTGGCAGAGGCGATGGTCAACGCCGCCAAAGGCGAAACACGCGGCCCCGTGGCGGGTGCGCAGTTCAAGGCCTGGAATGCCTATCCACCCGGGCAATATGCGCCATTTTTGACTAACCACGACCAGGAGCGGGTGATGAGCCAGCTCGGTGGGGATGAAGGCAAAGCGCGTGTCGCAGCCCTCCTGCTGCTGACGTCACCGGGTGTGCCGTTCATCTACTACGGTGAGGAGATCGGTATGATCGGCACCAAACCCGATGAACAGATACGCACGCCGATGCAGTGGACGGCTGGCGAAGATGCAGGGTTCACCACCGGCGAGCCCTGGATCAAGGTCAAGGCCAACTATCCCGAGGTCAACGTCGCCGTCGAGAGCACCGATCCCGCTTCGCTGTGGAACGCCTACCGTTCGCTGATCCACCTGCGCAACAACCACGTGGCGTTGCGCACCGGCGATTACACCAAGGTCGACGTCGCCGACAGCAAGGTGTACGCCTTTCTGCGCAGCAGTCCAGAGGAGACGGTTCTTGTTCTGATCAACCTCAGCAGCGACCCGATCAGCGATTACGACCTGACGTTGGCCAAGGGTCCATTCACCGGTTCCGTCAGTGCCGTCGAAGTCCTGCACGGCGCGGCCGTCACTTCGCCAACGATCACGCCGGAGGGGGGATTTGCCGGCTACAAGCCGCTTGAGATGCTGGCGCCGCAGACGGGGTATGTGATTCAGTTGGGGAGTAGGGAGTAGGGAGTACGGAGTAGGGTGTGCTCTTGCGAGTTTTCGCCGTCGCGCGTTCCATGTGTGGGTAGCGCGTCGGCCGGGGACTTGAGCATTGGCGGACGGTATTCGCGCATTCGCGACGTATTCGCGGACGGCATTCGCGCATTCGCGACCTATTCGCGGACGGCATTCGCGCATTCGTAAACAGACGTGAACCGTTATCTGGTATCGCCGCGGACGTTGAGTTTTATCATCGATGGGGATCAGGTCCTCCTCCTGCGTGGCGCGCCGACGAAACGGTTGTGGGCCAACCGGCTCAACGGCGTGGGGGGGCACGTCGAGCTGGGGGAGGACATCCACAGGGCGGCGGTGCGTGAGATGGAGGAGGAGACGGGGCTGGAGGTGCAAGACGTACGTCTACGCGGGGTCGTGCACGTGGCACCGCACCCCTCGCAGGGCACGGGTGATGCGAATGTTGGGGTGGTGCTGTTCGTCTTCACCGCCGCGCCGGCCGGCGGCACACTGCACCCGTCCGCCGAGGGCAGCCTGGAATGGCACCCCATCGCCGACGTAAATGCCGGCGCCATACCAGATTTGATGGCGGATCTGCAGCAGTTCTTACCGCGTGCACTGGCCGCGTCGGCGCCGTTTGTTGCCGGCATGACGCACGACGCCGATGGCCGGCCGCTGGTGACCTCCGGCAACTGAACACGAGTGTGCCCTGGCGATCGTTTGCCCACCGCCAGGGAGTGGTGCTCGTGGTGTGTGAGGCAGGTACGACCCCACAGCAGGCATCGCGGTGGGGTCAATGATCGATGGCGCCGTCATGCCAAGAACTGTTCGATCACGGCCACGAATTCCTCGCGCTTGATGACGGGCGCCGAGTGTTTGGTCCCATAAAAAAGGTGCACCTGCGCACCCGGATACAGCGCTTGCATCCGCGCCCGTACCGCCTCCGGTGTGCCGGGATCGTCATCGGCAAAGATCAGCAGCACCTGGCCCGGCCATCCCGCCAGATCCTCGGGCGCACAGTTGTAGTTGCTATCATAATCGGCGATACGCCGGTACATGCCGACCAGGTCTTTTTTCGTCATCTCCACATCGACGATGTGATCGTACTGCGCATCGACCAGCGCCGTCTCGGGGTGCTCCTCCGGCAGGAGCCCGCTCGTCGAACGCTTGTATACCGAGCGCAGCATCGACATCGGCAAAATCGGGAACCAGCGGGCCACCCCTTTGACCTGCGCACCGCGCGCGGTGTCAGGATAGGCAGTGTGCGACAGGATCAGCTTGCTGGTCTGCCCGGCAAAACGCCGCACGAACACCTGCGCCACAAACCCACCGTACGACCCACCCAACACCGCCGCCGTCGGCATGCCCTCGTACTGCATCAGGCCGGCAACACCCTCCGCCAGCGCGGCCATCGTCGCGGCCGGCGGGTACGACGGCACCAACACGCGGCGTTTCTGCGCGAAGGCCAGGATCAACTGCCAGGCTGTTTCGGCCCGGCCCAGTGCCCCCGGCAGCAGCACCAGCGCCTCCTCACCCTCACC
>JAYRNS010000679.1:0-3467 GCA_041912075.1 Anaerolineae bacterium | reverse complement strand
GGTCGCCGTCAGCGTCGGCGTCGGCGATCCGCTCGGCACAGTCGCGGTCGGCGTGGGCGACCGGCTGGCCGTGGCCGTAACGCTCGGCGTCGCGGTCGCTGGCGCGCCGATGACATAGTTGAGCTTCAACACCGGCGCGGGGTACGAGCTGGGTCTCGAAGCGGGACGAGACGGCGATGATCGGTGGGATCAGCCGCAAGACCGCTTACGAATACCAGGCAGGCAGCCAGGGGGGTGTGCAGTTTGGGAACGTGACGCTGGTCAGCGAGTACATCGATGCCGGCAGCACCTTGTACCGCACGCATACGACCGAGTACTTCCCCAACAACATCCCTGGCAGCGCCGGCAGCCAGTGGAGCGGCGCCGTGTACATCGTCGACCGGCCGATGCGCCAGGTGTTGGCGGACGGTGGTGGAACATGCCAGGGTGAGACGCGTTTGTTGTACGACAACAACGCCTCGTACTACGCCCCACCGGTGCGCGGCGATCTCACCCAAACCCGCGTCGCACAGACCGTGTGCGGTGGCGGCTGGCGTGATACGGTGCATGCCTACGACACGTGGGGTAATTCGGTAAGCGTAACCAACCCGCGCGGCAACACCACCACGACCGATTTCGATACGAGCGCGACCACGATGACCTGGCCGCGGCTGTATGCCTATCCTACCGCCGAGACACTGCCAGCGGTGGGTGGGGCGAATTTCACCACGACCTATGCCTGGAACAAAGTATTGGGCCAGGTCGAGTCCGTTACCGACTTCAACGGGGCGGCCACGCAGTACCGCTACGACCAGTGGGGCCGGCTGCTCAAGCAGTGGCAGCCGGGTGACAGTGAGACATGCCCGACGGTGGTGATGGCCTACACCGATGGTGCGCCGACGGTGGTTGAGAAACGGCAGCGTGAGAACCAGCCGACGTCCGGGTGCGGCGGGGTGTTCAAGTCGTTCGAATACTACGATGGGCTGGGAAGGGTCATGGAGACCCAGGTCGAGTCCGCCAATGCGGCAACCGCCAACGTCGTCAGCCGCTGGTACGGCCCGGCGGGGCACGTGCGGCTGGAGACGGTGCCCTATGCGGTGGCGGCTGCGCCGGGTACCGGGCTGGTACGTGACAGCGATCAGCCGGCGACGGCCAGCCAGGTCGATGCGTTGGGTCGTGTGACGTTGGTCACTAACCCGGATGGCAGCACGATGAGCACGAGTTACCAAGGGTTGGTGAGTGCTGCTATCGACGAAGGGGGCCGCCGGCGCGAGCAGGAGACCGATTCCCTGGGCCGGCTGGTTGAGGCACGGGAGTACACCGGTACCGGTAGTGCGGCGACGCTATACGCCACCACTGAGTATGCCTATGACGTGCGCGATGCCCTGACCGACGTCTGGGATACGTCCGGTCACCACACCGGGGTGGGCTACGACCTGGTGGGGCAGAAACTGTGGTTGGACGACCCGGACTTGGGCCGGTGGACGTATGCCTACGACCTGGCCGGCAACCTGGCGCGCCAGACCGATGCGCGTAATCAGAGCGTCTGTTTCTACTACGATGCACAGAACCGGCCGTTGGGCAAAGCCTACCGCAGCGGAACGAACTGTCCCGGCACTCCCCCGGTACCGCTCGACGTCAGCTTTAGCTACGACGCGACGACAGGCGGTAATGCCGGCACCGGCCGGCGTACGGGCATGGTGGATGGTTCGGGCAGCACGACCTGGGTATACGATGCGCGGGGGCGGGTGAGCGCGGAAACCAAAACCATCGACGGTGTGGCGTACACCACCAGCTTCACCTACGATGCGGCCGACCGGGTCATTACCGCCAGTTATCCAGGCGGCGAGACAGTGACCACCGGTTACGATGGGCAAGGTTTGGCTGCGAGCCTGTATGGCTGGAACACCTACGTCAGCCAGGCAACCTACGATGCCGCGAGCCGGCCGGAGTTGGTGACGTCGGGCAGCGGATTGACCACAGACTACGATTACTACCCGTGGACGCAGGCGAACGGGGGTGGGCGGGTGCAGCGGCTGGCAGTCGGGACGCTCATGGACTGGCGGTACACCTACGATGCCGTGGGGAACGTCGAGACCGTGCGCGACGTCCCGAACAGCGACCAGCGCCAGTGTTTCGCCTATGACGACCTGGACCGCTTGACGAGTGCCTTTACAGGCAGCGCCACGTGTACCGCCTACAGCAGTGCCGGCCTGGCCCCGTACAGCCAGACCTACACCTACGACGCGACCGGCAACCTGATGAGCAAGTCCGACGTAGGCGCGTACACCTACAACGCTCCGGTGAGCGGCTGTGCGTCGGGTACGCAGACCACCAAACCGCGCGCTGTGCGTCAGGCGGGCAACGGCAGCTTCGTCTACGACTGTACGGGCAACATAACCCAGCGCACGATGGCCGGGCGGGTACAGACCCTGGCTTACGACGCCGAGATCCGGTTAGTGAGTGTGAGTGACAACGGGTTGACGACCAGCTTCGTGTACGACGGGGATGGCCGGCGGGTCAAGAAGTTGACCCCGTGGGCGACGACAGTGTACGTCAATGACGACTACGAGCAGACTACAGCCAGCACGGGGATGGGTGTGCTGGCGGGCGACACCAACTCCGACTGTAGGCTGGACATTGTCGACATCCAGTCAGTCGCTGCAGCCTTCAGGCAGGTGTGGAGTTTGGCCAACGCCAGGTATGACGTCAATCAGGATGGTAAGCTCGACGTCGAGGACGTTCAGGCGGTGGCCTCCCACTGGCAGCTGAGCATCCCTGGCCCGTGCAACCGGCTGACCAAACGTTACTACCGGCTGGGTGGGCAGCTTATTGCGGTGCGGACCAATGGGGAGCTCAACTACCTGCATGGGGATCACCTGGGCAGTGTGAGTCTGCTTACCGATGCGACGGGGCAGAAGGTGGGAGGTAGTGAGCAGCGGTTTCACCCGTTTGGCACCGTACGCGCCGGCCAGCCGGCATTCTACCCCACCGAGCGCGGATACACGGGGCAGCGGCTTGATCTCAGCACCGATCTCATGTACTATGAGGCGCGGTACTACGATCCGCTGCTGGCGCGGTTTGTGCAGGCGGATACGATTGTGCCGGGGGCGGGGAATTCGCAGGGGCTGAATCGGTATAGTTATGTTGGGAACAATCCTTTATCATTCATAGATCCGTCAGGGCATTGCCAGTTTGATGCTCAAGGTAACATCAGCCGATTTGACTGCAGTATTGAGGACTTCAATGCACTGCATTTCTCCGATCGTATTCGCTGGATGAGTCAATTCATGGCCCAGTTTAACTTGCCAGGCATGTTCAATAACGTAATAGACATAATGACTTGGATTAGCGAATCAGCTACATTGAACTATGGTGTTTCAGGAAGTTGGGCTTCTTGGACTGATGCTGGCGTAATGGAATCAATCCAGAATGGCATTGTGCTCTATTCATCATCTGAACTAATGCCCACGTCAGTTTCCGGTGAT
>JAYRNS010000678.1:0-5501 GCA_041912075.1 Anaerolineae bacterium | reverse complement strand
GACTGGTACCCGTGGGGCGAGGAGGCACTGACCAGGGCCAGAACCGAGAACAAACCGATCCTGCTCAGTATCGGCTACTCCGCCTGCCACTGGTGCCACCGCATGGCCCACGAGTCGTTCGAGGACCCCGAAACGGCGGCGCTGATGAACCAGTTCTTCGTGCCGGTCAAGGTGGATCGCGAAGAACGCCCTGACCTGGACGCGATCTACATGGAAGCGGTACAGGCGCTGACCGGCCAGGGCGGCTGGCCGATGACCGTCTTTTTGACCCCCGAAGGCGTACCGTTCTACGGCGGCACTTACTTCCCGCGCGAGCCGCGCTACGGCATGCCCGGTTTCAAACAGCTGTTGGCCAGCCTGGCTAAGGCCTACCAGAGCCGGCCGCAGGATATCGAGCACAATGCCGCCCAGATGCGCACGATGCTGCGCCAGGCCACCCTGCTGCAGGCGACCGCCGAACCACTCGATCCATCGATTCTCGACCGCGCCTACCAGGCACTCGAAAATCGCTACGATACGCGCTACGGCGGCTTTGGCGGGGCACCCAAGTTTCCGCCATCGATGACCTTGGAATTCCTGCTGCGCACCTACCACCGCACCGGCAACCGCCGCGCCCTGGAAATGGCCGAGTTCACCCTGGGCCAGATGGGGCGCGGCGGTATGTACGACCAGCTGGGCGGTGGTTTTCACCGCTACTCGGTCGACGAGCGCTGGTTGGTGCCCCATTTCGAGAAGATGCTGTACGACAACGCCCAGCTGGCCCGCGTCTACGCCCTGGCCCACCAGGTGACCGGCAACCCGTTCTACCGGCAGGTCACCGAGGAGGTGCTGGCTTACGTGCTGCGCGAAATGACCAATACCGAAGGCGGCTTCTATTCGGCGCAAGATGCCGACAGCGAGGGTGAGGAAGGTAAGTTCTTCGTCTGGTCGCTCGAGGAAGTACAGACGTTGTTGGGCAAGCAAGACGCCGAATTGTTTGCCAAATACTACGACGTCTCCCGCTACGGCAACTTCGAGGGTCACAACATCCTGCACGTGACGTTACCGGTGGACACCGTCGCCACGCAGCTGCGGGTCACGCCGGAACGGTTGCACGCGGTCGTCGCGCGCGGTCGGGCGGTTCTGTTTGCTGCCCGCCAACAGCGGGTGCCCCCCGGTCTCGACGACAAGTCGCTCACGGCCTGGAACGGGCTGATGATCCAGGCCTTCGCCGATGCCGGACGCATCCTGGCGCGCACCGACTACGTGCAGACTGCGGTGCGTGCCGCCGAGTTTGTCTGGACCTGGCTGCGCGACCCGGCCAGCGGCCGCCTGCTGCGCACCTACAAGGATGGACGGGCCAGGCTCAACGCTTACCTGGAAGACTACGCGATGCTGGCCAACGGCTTGCTGGCGCTGTACCAGGCTACCTTCGACCTGCGCTGGCTGCGCGCCGCGGTCGATCTGGCCGAGCAAATCATCGCCCACTTCTGGGATGCGCAAAACGGCGGTTTTTTCAGCACCAGCGACGACCATGAGACGCTCATCACCCGACCCAAGGACCTCATCGACAGTGCGACGCCGTCGGCCAATGCCAGCGCCACGTTGGCGCTGCTGACGTTGGGGCGTTTGCTGGACAACCCGGCCTATGCGCAGCACGGCGAGGCGGTGCTGCGGCTGCTGCAGCAGGGCATGGTGCAGTCACCGGGGGCATTTGCGCAGATGTTGAATGCGCTCGACTTCTACCTGGCGCCGGCGCGCGAAGTGGCAATCGTGGGGGACCTGGCAGCGGTCGATACACAGGCCTTGCTGACCACGGTCAACCGGCACTACCTGCCCAATACGATCCTGGCCGCCGCGCCGCCGGACGATGCGGCTGCCCAAGCGATGCTGCCACTGCTGACGGGGCGGGGACAAATCGAGGGCAAGGCGACGGCCTACGTGTGTGAAAACTTCGCCTGCCGGCTGCCGGTGACGACTATCGAGGCGCTGACCGCGCAGTTAAGGATTGATCGGTAGAGAGAGTGGTAGAATTCAGTCGACACGGTGCGGGTCACCGCGAAACCCACTGTGCTGAACCAGCAGGGTCAACCGCCATCCCAGTACCCTGATTATGACGATGAAGATGATTATGTGGAGGACGATGAGGGAGGTTGACCGCGAATCGACGCCAATGCACGCAAAGGATCACGGCGCGTGCTCGACCGAGGCATGTGTCATCGGCGCGGTTTTTTGGCCCGCGGATGTCACATACGGTGGGCGAACACACCGCTAGAGATTTGCGCAGATCGGCGCCGATTCGTGGTTTGACTAAACGACCGGCGAGTCGTCTCCCAAAGCTTTGCGGATGTTCTCCTCGGCTTCGGTCGATAGGGTCGTCTGCAGGACGCGGCCCTTGTATTGGCGTAGAATTGCCAGACCGGCGGTAGGATTCGCCTGGTCGGCCAGGATGAACAGGGCCGAGGTACCCGGTTTGATCTCCTCGCCGACCTGTTTGACGAACTTGCCATCGACGCCCATGTCCATGGTACGTCCCACCAGCGCACCGCCGGCGAGACCCATGATCAGGCCGCCAATTGGGAACAGGATGCCACCGATGAGCAGCCCAAGTGCACCACCCACACCGGTCGCCATCCACGTACCGCGCGACACCTGATTCTCGACGTGGACTTTGCCGTCCTGGTCCTTCACCACCACCGCGGCATCGTCGATCCGGATCAAACCCTGCTTTTTCGCCTCGACCAGCGCTTCGTGAACTTTTCCGGCATCTTCCATTGTATCGAACGCAAGCACGATGAGGTTGTTTGCCATGCTGAGATTCCTTTCGGGCAGTGAACTCACTGCTGCGTTCGTAGTACGCACTTCAGTGCGCACTGAAGTGCGTACTACGAGCCTTGCTACTTGTTACGGTCGCGGAAAGCCTGGATAACCATGGCGATGCCGCCGATCACCGCAAACACGGCCGCCGTCCAGATTGCAGCCAACCCGACACCAGGCGAGGCGTAGTTGGCGATCAGGATGAGGCCAAAAATAATGCCCAAGGCGCCCAGGATACCCGCACCCCAGCCACCGCCGCGGAAGGCCAGGATCAACATGAGGATACCCTGGAACAGCCCCCACAGACCCAGCACGAGCACGAAGATGCGCGGCAGGGCAACCGCACTGGCGATGGGGTACATCAGAATGTAGCCACCAGCAATGATGCTGATGATACCCATGAAGAGCTTCCAGCCCCAGGCGGTGCGGTCGACGAACAGGGACACCAGGTCCAGAATGCCGCCGATCAGCCAGTAAAAACCGAGGATCGCCACCAGCAGTTGATACGTCTCCACTTTGGTCTTGGCCGGCGACCATAACAGGATGGCGCCGATGGTGAAGACAGCAATGCCCATGATCAGGGTCAGCCACCAGGGCCGGTCCTTGGTCTGCGGGCTCGTTGCGCTTGATGTGGTTGTTGTCATAATCGTTGCTCCTTCGCTGCGAAAAGAATTAGGGCATGTGCTGAAAGCAAGACCACCTGTTCATGGCTTTTCCCTGCTTTGGCACCAGGTTAGACGAGAATAACGATCGGGCGGGGGGCGGGAGCACAGCATGCGTGCCCAGTTGCCGCGGCGGAAATTGGTTGTCCAGATCTGTCGGGCTCGACAATCACCTCCTTTCCGAAATACGCACCGATTGTCATTGTAACACAATCACGGTCACGACGAAGAGCCAATTGGGTGCAAAAAAGGTGTAATACTTATGAGAGCAGCTTGTCCATCTCATCGAGTTTGCTGCGTAAATCGGCCGCGGCCTGCTCCTGCGCTTCGATCATGCGTTTGAGCTCGGCCAGCTTGGCCTTGGGATCGCTGGGGTCGGCCGGCGGCTCTTCGGCTGCCTTTTTTTTGGACGGCGGTGTCAGGAGCTTGTTGGCCAGGAAACCGCTGAGGGTGCCGAACAGACCCACGCCGGCGGTCATCACCAGCACACCCACAATTCGGCCCCAATTGGTGGTGGGGTACCGATCCCCGTAACCCACGGTTGTGATCGTGACGTAAGCCCACCAGATGGCGTCGGAGGCATTGGTGATGTTCGCATTGGGCGATGCAGCTTCCGCTTTCAGCACGGCCAGGGCACCAAACTCCAGCACGCACATCACAAGAAAAACGACCACCAGCAAGGCATTGTCCGCGCGGTGGGCCGTGAACTCGCTCACCAGGTTGCGGGCACCGAACTTCCTGATCAAACGGATGACGCGCCAGAGGCGGAACAGGCGCAGAATTTTGAGCTGCGGGAATGGTAGGCTGGAAAGCAGGTCGGCCCAGCCAAAGTTGCGGAAGAAATAACCCGATTTGCTTTCGGTCGTGAAAAACCGGTACAAAAAGTCACCCAGAAAGATCGGCATCATGAAACCATTGATGACGTAGATCACGATGGCCAGGCTCTCGTCTTTGACGAACAAGAGCAGAATCAGGTTGAAAATCGACAGGACCGACAGCGCACCGATGAAGATCTCGTAGCCGATGGGTTTGAGCTCCTGGCTCTTGCGTTCGTTAGTGGTCATGGGCAAACTCCTTTTGATGTCCGTGACAATGTTTGAACTTCTTGCCACTACCGCAAGGGCACGGATCGTTACGCCCCGTCTGGGCAAGCAGCGCCTGCCACTGGTGGTCGCGCTCGGCGTACCAACGCATCAGCTCCGCTGGCGCACGGTCCTGCTGCAGCAGGCGGGCCATCAGCTGCATCGGTTGGTCGACGTGGTGGAAGAACAGTTTATAGCCGGCGCACAGGTAGTTCAGCCCCGGCTCGCCGTCGGGGGTGGCGATAAAGCGGTCTTTGGGACAGCCACCATGACAGGCAAACCGCACGTCGCAGTCGAGGCAGTACTGCGGCAGGGTGTCGAACTTGTCGCGCCCGAACTTGACCTGCTGCGCCGACGCCACCAGCTCGATCATGTGGGTCTGGTGGATGTTACCCAGGCGGTACGCCGGTTCGACGAAATGATCGCAGGAATACAGATCGCCGTTGTGCTCCATGGCCAGTGCCGTGCCACACGTCGGGGAGAAGACACACAACCCCGGCGGCTCGCCGTACCAGTTGGCCAATGCCACGTCGAACATCTGCACGTAGACGCGGCCAATGTCGTGCCGTACCCATTCCTCGAAGACGTCGATGAGGAACTGTCCGTACTGCTCGGCTGTGACCGACCGGTCGGTGACGGCATTTCCGTAGGGCACGCCGCTCTCGTGCAGCCGCTCCACGATCGGGATGAACTGGATGAACGTCGCGCCGCATTCGTCGCGCAGGAAGCGGTAGACTTCCAGGGGGTGGTTGCTGTTGGCCCGGTTGAGGGTGACGAGCGCATTCCATTCGACGTCGTGCTTCTTGAGGAAGGTCAGGCCGCGCATCACCCGGTCGAACGTCGGCGCGCCCCCTTTGTCGTGCCGATAGGCATCGTGCATCGCCCGCGGCCCATCGATGCTGATCCCGACCAGGAAGTCGTGTTCTTTGAAGAACGCCGCCCATTCGTCGTTGAGCAGCGT
>JAYRNS010000677.1:0-3097 GCA_041912075.1 Anaerolineae bacterium | reverse complement strand
TGGGGCTGATGCCGTGCGACCAGACGTTGTGGCGCGTCGGGACGCCGTCGACCGTCACAAAAAAGTAGAGCGTGTTGGCCGGATTACGCGCGGCACTGATGTCCACATCGTTGAAATCCCACACGGGGAACGTGCGCCCCTCCTGTGTCACCAGCCGGCGCGTGCCAATAGCACTCGGACGTGCCGCCTGGTTGTTCGCGGCCTGCCACGGACGCACCACCGGTTCCCACCTACAGGCCACCGGGTTGCGCGCGTCATCTGTGAACAGGTAGGCGGTGAGATTGGCCAGGTCGGCCTGGCTGGGTGGCAGCCCGCCGTGCGGCCACAGGATTTCGATCTTGGCCAGGACGCCGGCCGGCAGCGGGGTGGTGGTCGGCGTGGCCGTTGGGCTGGCCGTCGGTGTGCGGGTCGCGGTCGGGGTGATGCTCGGTGTCGCGGTGGGACTCGCCGTGGGGGTACGGGTCGCGGTGGGTGTCCGGGTCGCGGTCGGCGTGATGCTGGGTGTCGCGGTGGGACTGGCCGTCGGCGTGCGGGTTGGGGTCGAAGTGGGTGTGGCCGTCGCGCCACCGCGCAGGTAAGTGACCGTCAGCCGTGGACGCAGTTGGCTGACGGCATATTCGTTGCTGGTCAGATCGAACGTCACCGGGGCATCGCTGACGGCGCGCAGGAGCACACCGTTGTTGTCAGCCGTGCCATCGACCCAGCGCTGCACGAGGGGCGTGAGGTCCAGGCTGTACCAGAGTTGATCGGCGAGCAGGACCTTGCGGGCCAGGGGGATCGTATCGATTTGACCGCCCGGGGTTTGCCAGGGAACGCCAGCCTGCGCCTGGTTCCAGGTGGCACTGTTTGGGTCCCAGGGTTGGGTCACCTGGTACAGCTCGGCAAACAACCGCACGAGCGCGCTGCGCCCCTGGGCACGCACGCTGAGGGTGGCACGCACAATCTGTGCATTCGCCGGCACCCCATCCAGGTTGAACTGGTACAGCAGGCTCGTGCTGCCACCCGCAGTGAGCGGCAGCAGCGATTCATTGGCAAAACTACTATCAGCGGCATTGGCCGCCAGGTAAGTGTCACGACCCCCCGCATAGCCCGCCAGTCCCTGCTGCAGAACGAGCACCTCCGGCCCAGACGGCGTCCCAACCGCGGTGGGTGTCACGGACGGGGTTGGCGTCGGCGTGTCGGTGGGTGTCGCCGTCGGCGTGTTAGTGGGTGTCGGCGTCGGCGTATTGGTTGGTGTCGGCGTCGGCGTATTGGTTGGTGTCGGCGTGGGCGTGTTGGTTGGTGTCGCCGTCGGCGTGTTAGTTGGTGTCGGCGTCGGCGAATTGGTGGGTGTCGCCGTCGGTGTGTTGGTTGGTGTCGGCGTCGGCGTATCGGTTGGTGTGGCCGTCGGTGTGTTGGTTGGCGTGGCCGTCGGCGTGTTGGTTGCCGTCGCTGTCGGCGTGATCGTCGGCGTATTCGTGGGGGTTGGCGTAGGTGTAATCTCCACGGCGTTGCGCATATCCAGCCATACCATGTGCAGGATCGGTTTACTCCCGGTCCCCGTGTAATTGATGACCAAATCCGATCCGTCGGCCAGGAGGTTGCCGGCGTAAAACTCCGGCAAGGTCAAGGTGGCCCATTTCCACATCCCCGACCCGGTGCGATTGATGGTACGTACCTGCGGTGTGGTGCCAGGTCGCGTGGCATAACTTACCGTAAATGGTGAGTTGTCACTGTCCACGTAGGCGATGCGCAGGATGGCATTGGCCAGGCGGCGCTGGCTGTAGGCACCCTCGGCCACGTCGAAGGTGAGTTGAGGCCCTATCATTTGTTTGGCGTGACGCGAATAAATCGCGGTGGCTGGCGCGGGTAGACCGGTGTGGTTGGCATCGCAGTCATCCATCTCCCACACCGAACACAGGTGACGGGTGGCGCCCGACTTGACGGTCATGAAGTGCTCGAAATCACCCAGCCAGCCGTGGCAGAACCCGTCGCAGTTACGCGTCAGGCCAGAGACGTCACCATAGGCCGGGTATTCGGTTTCACGCAGCGCCACCCACAGCTGGTCGCTGTCGGCGGCGGTGGTGCCCGACTGCCGCTCCAGCCAGTTTCCAAAGTCGACCGGGAAACCCTCGGCCACGTTGGGGACCGGGGTTTGCACGGCGCTGAGATAGTTGCTGTTTGGCAGACACACGCCGGTGTTGGGATCGGTCTGGCAAATCCAGCCATCCTGCACGTCGACGAACTGTACCTGTGCCGCCATGGCCGCCAACCAGGACCAGTAGTTCCACTGCAAGTTTGGGCCGAGGATCTGTGATGGCTCGAATTTTGCCGGTAGTTCGCCGATGTTGGTACGTATCAGGTCCAGCGGGCCACAGCCGACGTCCCGCTGGTTGGGATTGTTGGGGTTGGTGACGAAGCCTGGCACGTCGGGGCTCATCCCGTTGAACCCCATGCCGACGTGGGGTGGCTGATAGCCATGCATGACATTCACCCACGCACAGCGACTCGATCCACCGTCGTCCACCGCGGCGAAGTTCAGATACACCGGCTTGTTGGGAAAGGCCTCGTGCGCAGCCTGGATGGCCTGGGTAACGAAATCGCGCATCCCAGCCACGGCCTGCGCGGGCAGCGCTGCACCCACCAGCCCGCAGTGTTTGGCCGCCAGCTGCGTTTCATTGTCGTACCCACCGGCGATCAGGATGCCGGCAATGCGCGGATGGTTGCCCCAACGCTGACCGGCGGCCAGGATCATGTCGCGGTAAGCGTTGCGAAACACAGTTTGGTCAACCGCCGGTAGGCGCTGAATCGCCCCGGTGTTGGGGTTCGCCACCGGGTACGCTGGCAGCCAGCCCGGTGCATCATTGTTGCAGGTCCCCCTGGGAGAGACACCGCTGCCCTGGGTCCAAAAAACCGGCAGCGTCAGCCAGATCAGGCGCGGTACCGTTGTGCCATCGGCGAGGGTGATCGTCTGGTTTGTCAGGCGGTTCAGAGCTGCTTCGATACGTGTCCAGTCGTACACGCCGCGCTGCGGGTTGAGGTCGTTCCAGTAGATATCGAGGTGCGAATTGAGCGCCGGCAGACCGGGACCGCTGGGGATTTGTTGAAAGAAGTCGTC
>JAYRNS010000676.1:0-4029 GCA_041912075.1 Anaerolineae bacterium | reverse complement strand
CTTCCCGTGAATTGCTGCGAAATCCAACCAAATTGCCGGAAGTTATTCTTTTACGATGCCTTAGCTCGTGACGTCGCTGGCGGCGTCGCTAACTTGATCGGCTGCGCCAGTCACAGCGCTCTCGATCGAGGCCGAAACGTCTTCCACAGTTTCGGCGGCACCAGATGCCTGGTCACCCACGCGGGTGCGTACGGTGGCCGCGGTGTCGGCGGCCCAGGTGCGTGTCTCGCTGGCGACCTCTTCGACCTGGCGGGCGGTGCGGTCGATGGTGGCGGTCGTTTTGTCGACGATGGTGGTCACTTCGGCCGCGGTCTTGGCCCGCACGTCATTGACCGTATGCTGAATCTCCTGCCGCTTGTCAGGCGTCAACCCCACTGTCTCCAGCGCCAGTTCTGTCGAATCGGAGACCAACCCTTTGATGCGGGCACGTGTTTCGGCACCCGAACGCGGCGCCTGCAGGGCCCCGATCACCACACCGGCTGCCAACCCAAATACAAAACCCCAGAAGCGACTGTTTGCCATGGTAAGAATTCCTTTCAACGCCCCAGCAGGACCTGAACCGTGCGCCGCCAGCGGGTCACGGTGGCCGAGGCACGAATCGCCGGGTTGACAACCTGACCGCTGACGAAGGTGGCCGTCCCCTTGACGGTTCCCACCGTGTCCTGTGTCGCCGCCAGCACCGGCCCGATTTCGGTGTACAGGAAATAACTGAGCAGGTAGATCTGGTACACCAGCACCGCCAGCAGACAGCCAATCACCAGAACCTCGAACGTTAGCACAATGATCAAGATGTCGCGCAGGGTTGCCGTGAAAACTGGATGCCGGAACAGGAAATAGATTACCAGCGTGATCACGATCACGCCAACGATAATACCGATGGTCAGCCAGATCTTCTGTTGTTTGGTCAGGTTGACACCCGGGAACATCTCGCTGGACGGGCTCACGGTGCGGCGCGCGGTGGGAGCGGTACCCGCTGCGGGCGGGGCACCGGCTGCCGGCGGCACTTGTGCGGTGCTGCCGCTGCCGTTGGTTGGCGGAACACCACCACCAGCTGGATTGCCCGATGGGCCTGGGCCTGAAGGTGAATATGTCACGAACCTCTCCTTCCTGGGCGGGTGATTCACAGCGTGCGGGCAACCAAGCAGTCTGCCAGCAGCGCATTGCGACCCAGTGCAATTTACAGTAATTCTACTACGTTTTGCGCATTCTGACAACAAAAAGGGCCAGCAGTGAACCAACCGTGCCCAGAAGGATTTGCACCTGGCCCAGGGTTGGGAAATGCAGCAGGTTGCCCGCCACGCTGCCCAGGGCAAAACCGATGAGTGACGCCAGCACAAACCAACCGAGCCCGGCCGCCGTCCGACCCTGCCAGACGTGAAAGATCGCCGCATACAGCAGCGCCAGGACGATGCTCAGGATGAACGCCGGGTGGGTCAACAGGTCAATCAGCGCGCTCAATGATCCCTCCTCCCAGGCAGGCATCCCCATCGTAGAACACGACGCCCTGGCCAGGGGTGATGTCACGCAGCGGCGTGCTGAAGATAACCTGCACGGTATCGGCGCCCGTGGGTACGACAGTGGCCGGCACGTCGTGTGCCTTGTAGCGGATGCGCGCGGTCACGTCGATGGCAACCGTTGGCGACCGGTCCACGCCCCACGTCACCTGGCTGGCAGTGAGGCGGGACTGGCCCAGTTCCACTTCCGGCCCAACCACCACGGCATTACGTGCGGGGTCCAGCCGCAGCACAAAATAGGGGCGCGTCCCGGCGATGCCCAAACCTTTGCGCTGGCCGATGGTGTAGAACGCCAGCCCGTTGTGCTGCCCCAACACCTGCCCGGCCTGGTCGACGATGACCCCCGGCCGGACAGCGGCGGGTGCCCAATCCTGCAAAAAACGCCGGTAATCGTTGTCCGCCAGAAAACAGAGGTCCTGGCTCTCGCGTTTGTCGGCCACGGTCAGACCGCGCGCCGCGGCCATGGTGCGTACCTCGGTCTTGGTGAATTCACCCAAGGGGAACATCAGGTGTGCCAGCTGGCGCTGGGTCGCCATGTGCAGGACGTAACTCTGGTCTTTGCGTGTATCGACACCGCGCCACAACTGCCACAATGGATAGTCCAGACCTTCCCATTGCGTCAGTACGCCGGCCGGCCCCTCCACCCGCCGCACACGCGCATAATGGCCCGTTGCCAGATAGTCGGCCCCCAGGGCTTGCGCATAGTCAAACAGGTATCCCAGGCGGATGTGGCGGTTGCAGGCCAGGCAGGGGTTGGGGGTGATGGCTGCGCTGTAGCCGTCGATGAACAGGTCGACGACCTTTTCCTTGAACGGCTGCTCGACGTTGATCAGGTAAAAAGGAATGTCGAGCGCATCGGCCACCCGGCGCGCATCGCTGACCGCCTCCAGCGAGCAGCACTTGTTGCTGCGCGCCACACCCTGGCTGAATTCGGCCCACAGCCGCATCATCACGCCGATGACCCGGTAACCCTGTTCGACCAGCAGCGCGGCGGCCAGCGAGCTGTCGACGCCGCCGCTCATGGCCACGACGACGGTTTCAGGCATAGACGGCCGACATCTTACGCAGCCGGGCCACCAGGGGCACCAGCGTCTCCGACACCACTTCGATGTCCTCGTCGGTGTTGCTGTGACCCATGGTCAGCCGCAGGTGACCTGCCGCATCGTGCGCCGAAACCCCCATCGCGGTCAGCACGTGCGACGGTTCCTGGGCCGCGCTCGTGCATGCCGAACCGCTGGAGGCGGCAATACCGGCCATGTCGAGCCCCATCAGGATGCCCTGCACCTCGACGCCTTGGATCAGAAAGCTGGCGTGGTTGGGCAGACGGTGGGTGCGGTGTCCGGTCAGGTGCAGACCAGGGATCTCGCGCAGCAGCCGGTTGATCAGCCGGTCGCGCAGGATCGACAGGTGACCGGTGGTGGTGACGCGTGACATCTGCGCGATTTCCAACGCCTTGGCCATGCCGACCAAATATGGCACACTTTCGGTGCCGGCGCGGCGCTTGTGCTCGTGGCTGCCGCCGGTGATCTGCGGCCACAGCGGGGTGCCATGGCGAACGTACAGCAAACCAATGCCCTTGGGGCCGTAGAACTTGTGCGCCGACAGCGACAGCATGTCGACGTGCAGGTCGTCCACATCCAGGGGCAGCGAGCCGCCGGCCTGCACCGCATCGGTGTGGAACGGGATGCCAGTCCCTTGGACCAGGGCGCCAATCTCAGCCAGCGGCTGAATGCTGCCCACCTCATTGTTGGCGTACATGATACTGACCACGACGGTGTCCGGCTGGATGGCCGCCATCACGTCCGCCGGCGCGACGATGCCGAATGGATCGACCGGCACCTCGGTCAAGGTGAAGCCATAGTGGTCTACCAGGTCGTGGGCAGTTTGCAGCACAGCCTTATGTTCGACTGAAGAGACGACGAGGTGATTACCCCTACCCCGGGCGCGCTGTGCCAGCGCGACACCACGCAGCGCCAGGTTGCTGGCTTCGGTACCGCAGCTGGTAAAAACGATCTCGTTGGGCTGGCAGTTGAGGAGGTGGGCGATGGTCTGCCGGCTTTGGTCGACGGCACGCGCCGCGGCGCGACCCTGCCGGTGCAGGCTCGAAGGGTTGCCGTAGATCTCGGAAAAATAGGGTAACATGGCCTCCACGACCACCGCCGCCACCGGCGTCGACGCCGCGTAATCCATATAGATCTCACGAGGCACTGCGTTCATCATCGATCTCCTTTCAGGCAACAAAGCTGGCGAGAAGGGATTCTAGCACCGGGCCTAGTGCCTGTCAAGGAGTCTATTAGGGGTTGGGGGTTAGGGGTCAGCGGTTGGGGATTGGAAATCAGGGCCGTGTCCCAAACCCCTAACCCCCAACCCCTATCCCCTATCCCCCAACGAGCGCCACCAGCGTGCTGCGCGTGAGTTCGATCCATGGCGTGGGCCAGAGCCCGATGAGCACGGTGCCGGCGACGGCCAGGACAACTGCCACTGTCCAGGCCGGTTTGATGGTGACCGGATTCGT
>JAYRNS010000675.1:0-3242 GCA_041912075.1 Anaerolineae bacterium | reverse complement strand
TCGATGCCGATCTGGGCGATATGCGATCCCAATGGACCCATGCTGAAGGGAATCACGTACATCGTGCGGCCACGCATGCAGCCGTCGAAGAGGCCCAAGAGGGTGGCCTTCATTTCTTTGGGATCAACCCAGTTGTTGGTGGGGCCGGCGTCACTTTTGTGACGGCTGCAGATAAAGGTCCGGTCCTCGACGCGTGCGACGTCGCTGGGGTCGGAACGGGCCAGGAAGCTGTTGGGGCGTTTTTCCGGGTTCAGCCGGATGAACGTGCCGGCATCGACGAGATCCTGGCACAGGGCGTCGTATTCGGCCTGTGTGCCATCGCACCAATGCACCTTATCGGGCTGGCAGAGGGCGACCATCTCTTCGATCCAGGCCTTCGCCGCGTGGTGTCTGACATAGGCTGGAACTTCCACAATCACCTCCATTGGCAATGCACTTTGATAATCGGTTGTGAGCAAGTCGTGAAAGAGTGCTCAAATGACAGATATAGTCTTGTACACTATATCACAAAGCCTGTGAGAAGTAAAGCTTTACGTTGTCTTTTTGCGGCGGCGCGGGGGCCGCTTCTTTTCTTCTTCGACACCGGGTGGCAAGGGGTAGGGGTCTTCCGGGTTGGTCCAGTAACGCAGGATGGCGCGAATGATCGCCCCCAGGCTGGCGCCGTGTTTCTCAGCATACGCGGCGGCCTGGCGGTGCAACTCTTCGTCCAGCCTGACTTCGACCTTCTTGGTCTTTTTGGTGCGCGGCATGGTAGTAGTATAAACGATATTTTGTCATGACACAAGCGTGGCGATTTTGGATTTTAGATTTTGGATTTTGGATTTTAGATTTTGGATTGGTGAGCGACCCGATTGGAAAATCAAAAATTTACTGTCATGACACTAGTGATGTTTCACAATACTAGTGTCATGACAATGACGAAAAATAACATGTACCGTCATGACACTAACTTGACAGGCGGTTTGACCTGGTTTATACTACTCGTAACGTCATGACATTGAAAACAAGCCCTTCCGGTTTCCAGGAGGTGGTTATGCCTCGGTCTACACGCTCCCACTCATCCCGCCGGCGGTCGTCACGGGCTGCCAGCCACGAGCGCACGCTGCGTCTCATTCTGCTGACCACGCTGCTGATCCTCGCCGTCGCGACGCTGCGCGATGGCCTGGCCGCGCTGCCGGGTCTGGCGGGTTCCACCGCGCTGCCGGGGCAGGGCAGCGCCGAAGCCGCACGCGCCAGCACGGCGTGGGCCGAGGCGCGCGTGGCCAACGCCTGGGCCGACGCCGAAGCCCACCGCGCCCAGGCCTGGGCCGATCAGCAGGGGCCGCGCGCCCTGCTGGCCACCATCGGGCTGGCCGCTGCCGGTGCACTCCTGCTCGTGCTGGGGTGGGGCGCGGGGCGTGCCCTGGTCGACCTGCTGCACCTGCGCGCCCGTCTGATTGCGCCGCGCGGCGGGCTGTATCCGGTGCTGCATGGTCAACAGCCGGTCACACACCTCAACGAACCCGGCGCCCAGGTGGCCAGGCTGGCACCGCCGCCGGCGCATGCTCTGCCGGCACCGCCGGCGCAAATTTTGCCGGCCGTCCCCCTGCATCCCCCGCTCCCCGAACCGGTGATCATCACCGCGGAGCGACTGCCCCATCTGGAGCGGCTGCTGTTAGCCGCAGGAGGTCAGCATGACAGCGAGCCCGTCGAAACTGGCTGAGCATCCCGCCGCGAGCCCGCCCTTGATCGATCCTGCGACCGAGGCGCGGCGTGTGGCGGGGCTGGTGATCAAATCGCTCACCGACCTGGGGTACGCCTGGCAGACCCAGGTCGGTGACGTGGTGCAGGTGCGCTTCGATTCGATTGGGCTGGCCGACCTGCTCGGCGCCACCTGGGCGATCTGCGAGGTCGATACGCTGCGTCTGCCGCGGCGGGTCACGGCGCGCGACCTCACCAAACCGGAGACACTCCACCACCTGGCGACGGTCTGCGGCCACCCGGTGCGCTGTCTCAACAGCACCGGGGTCACCTACTGCATCCAGCTGACGCCTACGCATCGCGCGCCGCCGCCCCGGCTGCCGCGCCAGGTCCCGCTCGATCTGGACCAGGCGCCAGCGCAACCCGGTGAACTCCTGGTCCCACTCGGCGCCGGTTACGCCGGCCCGCTCTGGCGGCCGCTGCCCACCCTGGGGCATACCCTGATTACCGGTGCGTCGGGCAGCGGCAAGTCGAACTGGCTGCACGCGGCCCTGGCCGCCCTGCTGACCACGGCCCGCCCCGAGGCCCTGCGGCTGGCCCTGGTCGACCCCAAGGTCAGCGAATTTGCTGCCTGGGCGCAGACCCCGCACCTCTGGCGGATCCCGGCCGTGCCCGGCGGGGTTGCCCACGACGAGCAGCAGGCGGTGGTCCTCCTGACCGCCTTGATTGACGAGATGGACCGCCGCGGCCAGCTGCTGGCCGGGGCCCTGGCGCGCGACCTGGCCGGCTACAACCGGCGTGCCGCCCAGCCACTGCCCTACCTCCTGATCGTCATCGACGAAGTGCTCGACGTTCTGCTGGCTGCCGGTGGTGAGCGTTCCGACCTGGCGCGCGCCCTGACCCGCCTGGCCGTCAAAGGGCGTTCCAACGGTATCCTGCTGTGGATCGCCAGCCAGCACGCGCGTTTCGACCTACTGCCGCGCGCGGTGGGTCTCAACCTGGCCAGCCGCCTGGTCTTCCGCGTCCAGGATGCCCACGCCGCGACCCTGGCTGGCTGTCCGGGTGCCGAGCGCATCGCGCGTGACCGCCCCGGCCGTTTCCTGGCCCGCCTCGACGCCGATCCCGTCCCCGTGCAGGCCTACCACGTCGACGACGAACAGCTGCGCCAGATCGCGCAGGGGCTCGGCGCCCCCACCGCGCCGGCACCCCTCGTGCCGCCTGACCAGGCCGCCCTCGTGCGTTATGCGATCGAGCACCTCGACGGCTGTTTCATCGTTGGCAAACTGGCCGCGGCCTTCGCCGGCGAATGGACCCACTACCGCATCGCGGCCCTGGCGCGCACCTGGGAGGCGCGGGGCTGGCTCTCGAAGCCGGCGCACGCGACGGATGCGCGGCGGGTGAGGGGGGAGTTGTTGCGGGAATATGGAGTAGGGAGTAGGGAGTACGGAGTAGGGAGTAGGAAGCTGGACGATGGTGGCTGGGGTTGATTGACGAGATGCTGGCGTTAGGCTAGAATGGCTGTGCCCAAGGCCAGCATTTTTGTTTTGGCGATCTTTGCGGCT
>JAYRNS010000674.1:0-4474 GCA_041912075.1 Anaerolineae bacterium | reverse complement strand
GATCGGTGCTGCTGTAGACCCCGTCGCCGGTGCCGGCGTGCAGCACGCGCCCGGCTTTGACCAGGTCATTGACGGCGCCGCCGCCCAGGCCGTTGCTGCCATCTTCCCAGTACTCGCCCCCGTCCAGGCTGCGGTACGCGCCCACGTCCGCCGTGCCGGCGACGATGACGCCGTTGTCTTCTGCCAGGGATAGAACCAGGGCATTGTCCGGCATGCCGGCGCTCGCCGGCATCCAGGACCCCCCGCCATCGCCGCTGCCATAGACACCGTCGTCGGTGCCGAGATAGAGGGTGATGGGACTCGTGGGCAGAATTGCCGTCACCCATGAGGCGGTCAGCCCGTCGCTGGATTCGTCCCACGACGTGCTATTGGCCGTGCGCCAGAAACCGCCGTTGGCGGTTCCCGCATACGCCACGGTTGGCGTGAACGGGCCGGTGGCGGCGGCCGCAATCGGTTCGGCGAGTGGATTGGCCCAGGACGTCCCGCCGTTGGTGCTGACGTAGAGACCGTTGGCGTCGGTGCCGGCATACAGGCGCGGCGGGTTCTGCGGGTTGCTGGCCAGGGCAATGGTCGGTTCCCCACCCGTGTTGGTGAGCTGTGTCCAGACCGCCAGTGTCGCGGCAGACAGGTCAGACCTGAAGACCCACCCGGTGGCCAGGAGAATGATTGCACAGGCACCCAGCCCGATCGAGCGCCAGGCGCGGCGCGTACGAATCTTCCGCATGCGGACCTCCTTCCGCAGGCATGGCAGCAGGTTGCCGGAAACAGGCGTGAGACCACGCCGGCAGCCCTGCCAGCCTGTTGGATCGACGTGTATCCAGACCCTTCAGGTTTGGCGCCGCGGTAACCCACCACCGGCGATGGCGAAAAACCCGAAGGGTCCGTTGTGGCCAGACCTGGAATTAGGGGACTTTTACCCGTTTTGGCGCCACCGTCTCCACGTCCTGCGAGATGCCAGCGCCGGGCAGGGCACCTGGTTGACTCCAGCTGTTGGCCGTGTACACCGCGACCACGTCCATGTCGACGCGGCTGAAGATGATCAGGAAACCGATAAAGGTTGGCATCGGTGAGGGAGGCGGCACTCCTGGATGAGACATCATCCAGATCGCATTGCAGTCGTCCAAGGTGGCGAAATCGGGTTGGAGGGCCACTTCGGCAAAACCGTTGGGACCCGAGACCTGGGGTTCGCGCCGCACCGCGCTACCTTCGACCAGCACGACGGTCTTTTTGAAGATGACGACACCGTTGGCATTCACGTAGTTGGGGTTGTGGATGTTGATTTCGGTAGCGTAGTTACCCGGTTTGACGACGGGTTCACCCACGCCGGCGCCGGCGGGATCGGGGTTTTGCAGCCCGCAGACGAACTTGACGGCATAGTGCCAGTAGTAACCGGAGGGGATGGGCGGTGGTTGGGCAGCGTTGCGCGGTTCCGAGCTGGCCAGGGCCGTCTGGCGCCAGAGTACGCCGCCCGCCACCAGGGCAACGATCACGGCAATGGCCAGAATGATCCAGAGCTGTTTCTTGTGTAACACGGGTCACCTCCTGTCAGGACAAAACGTTGCGGTGTAAGAAGCTTACACTAACCTGACGGGAGTGGGTGCAGGTTTGTTACAAGTATGGAACAAATGCGGGTGGTGCCGCGCTGCGGCACCTACAACCAGCCGCGCCGCCGGAACAGCAGCAGCATCGCCGCGGCGATGAGCCCGCAGACGATCCAAAAGGCGGGGTAGGCCCAGGCCAGGCTGAGTTCCGGCAGGTTGTGGAAGTTCATGCCGTAGACGCCGGCCAGGAAGGTGAGGGGGATGAAGATGGTGCCGATGACCGTCAGCACCTTCATGATCTCGTTCATACGGTTGGAGGTCACCGACATGTAGGTGTCGGTCAGGTCGCCCGTCATCTCACGGTAGGTTTCGATGATGTCGATGATCTGGACGACGTGATCGTAGAGATCACGCAGGTAGACACGGGTGACCTCGCTGACACACTCGTGCGGCTCGCGCTGCAGGGTGGAGACGACCTCGCGCAGCGGCCAGACGGCGCGCCGCAGCAGGAGCAGGTCACGCTTGACCTGGTGCACGTCGTTGATGGTGTCGCGCTGTCCGCGTTCGAGGATGATGGCTTCCAGGTCTTCCATGCGGTCGCCGTAGTATTCGAGAATCGGAAAGCAGCGGTCGACGATAGCGTCGAGCAGCGAATAGACGAGAAAGCTGGCATCGCTTGCCCGCAGGCGTGAGCCTTTCGTGTTGATACGCTGGCGGATGGGGTCCCAGACGGCACTTTGGGTCTCACAGAAGGTCAGAACGGTCGTGTGCCCCAGGAAGATCGAGATCTGCTCGCTGTGCAGGACGTCGTCTTGCAGCTGCATGGTGCGTGCGATGATGAACAGACGGGCGCGTGTCTCGCTGTCGCCGCCGTACGGCTCCACTTTGGGCCGCTGTTGGGCATGCAGCAGGTCCTCGATCGACAGGGGATGCAGCTCGTATTTGGTCGCCAGGGCATGCATGGCGCGCATGTCGCCCAGCCCGTCGAGGTTGATCCAGCGCACAGCCGACCATTCCGGGCGATGGCGGCCGAGGAATTCCTCCAGGTCATCGATCTCCTGCGTCCAGACGTTGGTTGGACAGTAATCGATACAGGTGATATGAGCCTGCCCGCTGGCACCGGGCTGCATGGTGAGCTCGTGATGCTCGACACCCGGTGCTGCACCGGGGTCACCCGGCGTGATCCATCGCGTGGGCATGGTGTGACCTCCTGGAGCCAAATTAAGCTAGACCTGCCACTCCACTGCGAACGCCACCCGATCCCCCGCCCGGAAACTGAGCCGCAGGGCGGTACTCGATGGGTCGGTGGACACAGCTGGGACCGGTTGTCCATCGATCGTGGCGCTTAACCCTTGGGCATCGTGCGGCACCCGCACGGTCAGCACGCGGCTGCCGTCGACACACGCGCGGTATTCGCCGGCGATACGCGTGGGCGACACCTCCAGCCGCAGCAGCGGCACGTCCAGCACGAACCGCTCGGGCGGCGCGTGCGGGGCAATCAGCAGCCCATCCCCCGCCGGCGCCGGCTCGATGCCGCAGACGCGCAATAAACCCAACAGCGCCATCGCATCCTGGTTGGCGTTCATCACCGGAAAATCGGTCATTGGCGTCAGCGGGCTGCACCATGTGCCACCCGGATTGTTACCACCCGGCCCATTGACCCCATCCGGCCCCGACCAGGTATTGATCCACACATCCGGGAAGGCCCGAGCATGTGCGGCAAAGCTGTGCCGCTGGAGCGACCGCCACGCCAGGTCCGGCCGGCTGTGTGTGTAACCCCAGGTCAGCAGCTGCGACACCGCCGGCCAGACCATACCACCCTCGCAGAGTGTCGCCCCAATCGGAGATGGATCGTCGAGCCGCGTCACAATCGATTCGATCAGCGCCGCTTCACAGCCGCTTTCGGCCGCCAGCCCGCTGATGAGTGCCCACACCTGGGCTTCCAGATTGATGCGCGCGCCATCCCAAACCACCGGCTTGTTGAGGTGGTCGCGCAAGATGGCACGGTTGTACCAGTTACCATGACTGCTCCACTGGCGGTGGATGTGGGTCTTCAGGTTTTGGGCGAAGCCGCGCAGCGCATCCGCCAGGGCCGGGTCGCGGGCCCGGATGTGAGCCGCGATCAACGGCAGCACATAGAGCGCCATTTGCGTGTTGGGGATCGATTCGCCAGATGCTTTGGAGTTGGCAAACGAGACCGCCAACGGGTTTCTGAGCACCGTCTCCAATACGATCGAGTCCGACCAGTCGCCATCGCCAATCCTGAGCAGACCATGCTCACCCACGCCAATGGTGCGCAGCAAATGATCGGCCGCCACACGGAGGTGATCGAGTACGGTCTGGCCGATTACGGCGGCTGGCTTCTCGCCGGGTGGGTAAAATGGTTCTTCGCAGTCGAGAAACGCCAGATCACCGGTGGCGGCCAGGTATTCACTCAGCGCCAGCATGAAGAATAGATCGAGGTCAGAGGGGTTGGTGTGCACGATGGCACCATCGTGCACACCGTAGCCACTGAAGGCATACGGGATGGCCCCGTCGTTGGCATGGGTCAGGCGCATGATCAGGCGCAGCGTATCGCGCGCCAGCTGCGGCCGCAGGTAGGTCAGGGGTAAGACGAAGAGCCCCTGGTCACGCGGCACGCCGTCGGCACCGTGCAGGTAGAGATAGGCCGAACCCTGCGGTACAAAATGTGTGGCATAAAAATCGTGCCGCACCGTAGCCGACAGCAGGTTGTAGGCATGCCACGCCGTTTCGCGCTGCAAAAACACATCCCTGGGCTGGCCGGTCGTGAAGTAAGCCAGCTGACTTTGCCAGCGCTGTAAGATGTCGGGCAGCGCATAACCCGCCCGGTACTTGTCGAGAAACTGCAGGGATTGTCCCGGTTTGACCGTACCCAAAGCCAGGCACAGCTTGACCGTGGCCCCCGGCTCGAG